>JAESTF010000124.1 GCA_016763795.1 Flavobacteriales bacterium | reverse complement strand
TAAACCTTCATCTAATTTTTCTTTCTTTTCTTTAGAAAATATATTGAAAAATGCCATTACTTAATAATTATAAAAAAAGCTCCTTCCGAACAACGAAAGAAGCTTTAAAATTACACAATTGTGTTATTATTTCTTTGCAAAAAAGTCGTTTACTTTGTCTTTAGTAACAATAGCTTCTTTAAAAGCGTACGCTCCTGATTTTTCTGACTTAACCATTTTTATTACTTTAGTTAAGTTCTTAACTCCCGATTGTAACGATGCAACTGTTTTCTTAGCCATGTCTTAAATTATTTAATTTCTTTATGTAAAGTCACTTTTTTAAGAACTGAGTTGTATTTTTTCAACTCCATTCTATCAGGTGAATTTTTTTTATTTTTCGTAGTAATGTATCTTGACATACCTGGCTTACCACTTTCTTTATGCTCAGTACATTGTAATATAACCTGTACTCTATTTCCTCTTTTTGCCATCTTTCCTAATTGTTTAATTTTTAAGGGACTGCAAATTTAGTAATTTATTTCGTTCTGACAATCTGGAATTGAATTAATTTAAAGAATATTCACTTCCCTTTCCAATACTATTTCAAATTGAGTTTTTACTGACTCAATAACCTGCTCCGAGAGTTTAAAAATATCACTTCCTTTTGCTCCACCATAATTCACTAAAACTAACGCTTGTAAATCATGCACCCCATAATTATCAATCCTTTTCCCTTTCCACCCACACTTTTCAATTAACCAACCTGCTGCCATTTTAAACGTCCCATCAGGCTGAAGATAATTTGGCGCATCAGGGTAGTTTTGTATGATTTTATTTTTTTGAATTTTAGAAACAATTGGGTTTTTAAAAAAGCTACCCGAATTTCCTATTTTTTTAGGATCGGGCAATTTACTCAACCGAATATTAATTACAGCAGTACTCACATCTTTTATTGTTGGATTAGAAATATTCATGCTTTCCAACTCTCCACTAATTGCCCCGTAAGATGTATTAATTCTTGTTTGCTTGCTTAACTTAAACGTAACTGATGTGATAAAATAATTTCCTTTTTCTGATGTTTTAAAAATGCTACTTCTATATCCAAAATCACACATTTGATTTGAAAAGGTTTTAATCGAATAATCTTTCAAATCAAAAGCTTCAACGGCTGTAATTACATCTTTTACTTCAACACCATAAGCTCCGATATTTTGCATTGGACTCGCTCCAACATTACCTGGTATTAGTGATAAATTCTCAATTCCAGCATAATTGTTTTCAATACAAAACAGCACGAATTCGTGCCATACTTCTCCTGCACCAACTTTCAAATAAACTTCATCCTCATTTTCTGAAACAACAGTAATCCCTTTTAGATTATTTTTAATCGCAATCCCTTCAAAATCTTTAGTAAAAAGCAAATTACTTCCTCCTCCTAAAATTAAAATTGGCTGATTGTTATCCAATAAAACATCTTTCAATTCATCAATACTACTAACCTCTACAAAAGCATATGCAACAACATCAATACCAAAAGTATTGTATGATTTTAATGAAATATTTTTTTTGATTTCCATTAGAAACAAAGGTAAAAAAAAAAGATTTAATGAAGTCTATTTATTTCTCTAACAATACCACCACATAAGCAGAAACACCTTCGCCTCTCCCTTCAAAGCCTAACCGTTCTGTGGTTGTAGCTTTTATCGAAATATCTTCTTCTTCGATTTCCATTGTTTCAGAAAGTGTTTTTCTCATCTTATCCATATAAGGACTTAAACGAGGCTCTTGTAAAGCTACAGTCGCATCTATATTCCCAACTGTAAAGCCTCTAGTTGCTATAATAGCAATCACTTTTCGCAATAAAACTTTACTGTCTATTCCTTTATATTGATCGTCTGTTGGCGGAAAATGAAATCCAATATCTCTCATGTTAGCAGCCCCTAATAAAGCATCACAAATAGCATGAATTAAGACATCAGCATCTGAATGCCCAACTGCTCCTTTATGGTAATCAAGTTTTATTCCTCCTAACCAAAAATCAGCACCGTTCTTTAACTGATGAACATCAAAGCCAAAACCTACTTTAATTTTCATAATTATAATTAATTTGAAGTATCTTTATTCTGACTTTTAAATGCATCAAAATCAAACATCAATGAAAAACGAACGGTATTCGCTAGTGGGTTTTGCTGAGTCATTGGTATTAAATATGAAAAATCAATACTAAAAACACTTAATTTCAAACCTAATCCAGTAGTAATATATCTTCTATTTCCTTTTACTGCTGGTTCATGAAAATAACCCGCTCTTATCGCAAATTGTTTATTATACCAGTATTCTAATCCCACAGAAATATTAATCTCTTTCAGCTCTTCTGAAAAACCACCTGGAGCATCTCCAAATGATTGAAAAATACCTGTTACAATAGGTACATCAGGATTCTTACCTGCCTCTATTGGCTGTTCTCCTGTTATAGGATCTAGTGGCAAGGGGCTCCCATTATCATCCGTAGCATAAATTGGTGGAGTTGGCACTAATAATTTATTAAAATCTGTTAAAAATGAAAATGAGTTATGATCATCCATAACAAATGTCAATGACTGTCCCAACCTCATATTAATTGGGATAAAATCTTTAACTGCATCATCTGTATATGAAATTTTAGCTCCAATATTAGAAATATTTAATCCTAAACTAAATATTGCATCCTGGCCAAAAATTTCTGCATCAGGATTTGTGTAGTAAGCTCCAACATCAACAGCAAAGGATTTTCCTGCCTGAGTACTTCCTCCGCCTACGTTTATACCTCCTGTTAGATTCGAATAAATATACCTCACCGCAATTCCTCCTGCAAATCGCTCTCCGAACTTCTGACTATAACCTACATCAAAAGCAAATTCAGCAGGGTTAAATTGGCCTATAGAACTCCCTTGTTCATCTGTAAAATTAATGTTTCCTAATGAAAAATACCTTAAAGAAGCTCCAATAGCATTATTCTCACTCAATTTTTTATAACCACTAACATAAGATAAGTTAATATCTGGAACCAATTTTCTTAACCATGGTGAATATGAAATTGAAACTCCAGCTTCTTTTTCAACAAAAGCCAATTTTGCAACATTCCAATGCATAGAGTTTCCATCTGGAGAAGAAGCAACTCCAACATCACCCATTGCTCCTGCTCTCGAATCAGGTGCGATTAATAAAAACGGCACTGCAGTTGTTATTGTATTTAGTTGTAAAGCACTTCTTTCTAGCTCTGCATCTTGACCTTTTACGTTTAGTAAAAAAGCCACAAATAGAAGTACAATAAGTATTTTTTTCATCAAATATTAATTAAAAATAGTTTACAAATATACATTTTTTATGGAAGTGAAATCTGTACAATCCGACTTAGGAACGACATATTTAAAGTTTTATTGCTAGTTATCTTAAAATAACTAACTTCTCATATTTTTCTGCTACTGAAAAGTTTTCTGTACGAACTTTTAATCGGTAAACATAAACACCCTTACCAATTCTATCGCCATATTCATCCAATCCATTCCAGGTGATTGAAGTTGATCTAAACCCCTCATTCAATATATGCTTCTCTAATGTTTTCACAAGCTTTCCAGAGACTGTAAACACTTGCACTTGTGCAAACAATTGTTTTCCTGGCTGGTTATGCTCAAACCAAAATTCAGTATAAGTTGTAAATGGGTTTGGATAATTATATACTCGTTCTAAAGTAATATCCTTTGATTTTACAACCACAAATTCTATCGTTGCTTCCGATGAGTTATTGTAAACATCCCAAACTTTTAAAGTCAACTTATGCCTCCCTTCTTCTAATTCTGTGAAAGGAAAATAAACCTTCCCTTTTTGATAGCTATTTAAATCTGCTTCATAAAAATCATTTAAAATAAATGATTCTTCTGTTTTATCATCAAGTACAGCAATGATATCATGTCCAATTCCATTACCAACGGTATTTACTCCATGTATATCACTTATATTTGCTAATAGTATTGGATTTTCATCAGTAATTCCTCCAAAAACAAATTTCTCATCATTCATAAATAATTCTATTTCTGGACCAACTTCATCTACCTCATAATTTGATGCAGTTCCTCCTATATAAAATTCAGTATGATAACCATTCGCATCTTTAATTTGATTTTCTGCATAATAACTCAATTTTCCTTTACCGAAATTGTAAGAAATATCTTTAGGAACAACAAAGGTGTAAGAAAAATCTCCGTTTATAACACTTACTTTTCCTTTAAACAACTTGCTCGTTTGTAAATTAAAAGAGAATGGAGCTTCTCCATCGTTAGATAAAGTTGTTATTTGCTTTTCTTTATCAAATACTATAGGATAAATAACACCATTATAGTTCGTTAATTTATTGCCTAAAATATCTCTTACTTCTCCACTAACTATCACTTTACTTAATGCCTTAATAGTATCATTAGAAGATACATTATTACCATTTATTTGAGTAGTTATAACATCATGGATTGGATATGCTAATCTTAATGCAGGGTCTCCTAACAAAGTGAAGTTCCTATTATTCGAATTTGTTGCATTTAAATTTTTAACGTTCATAAAAACCTCTCCCATTGTAGGATAGTTATTATTTGTTATTTGAAAAATTTCATCATATACATCTTGGTTCAACGCAAAATTAGGTCCAGAAAAAACTAAACGAACTGTTGTTAGCAAACCTATCCCTCCATACTCTCCCACCAACACCAATTCACCAGCTGTAGTTCTATGAGGGTCATCAAACCGACTAAACTCACATGTAGCAGTAATAAACAATGGAAACCCGCTCGTGTTTGTCCAACTATTAATATCTGCAATAGTTAGAACACGTTCATGCCCCCAACCAGCCTCACCACCATGCCCTGTATAATTAACGATTAAAGACCCACTTTCTACAGACTCATTAATGGCATCATTCACATCTGGATACCGGGTCCCTCCAGGTGTTGATTGTTGAGTAAAAGCATCAAAAAATATTTTATTTACATTATAATCTTTATGTGACATTTCAACCTGTCCCGATAATGAATTTGACTGCTTCATGTGCGTAGCATTATCCTCATCATCGCCTATAAAAGTAATTCTATTTCGCCACTCATTCATCGAAGTAGGGACATTGTAATTTAATATTTTGTTCACCACATTATTTGCTTCTTCTTGTGATTTTACAGGAAATCTACCAATTGCAATATCTATTAATTCTTGCCCTGCAGGTTGTAAGAAAGTTCCTTCCGAAGGATCTAACAATCCATAATAATCATCTGAAACCAATGATCCAATAATATCAATAGAATTAGGTGTCTGATAAGTCGGAATAAAATTAGTATTTCCTACTACTCTATTTTTATTATCAAATGAACCGTCTCCAAAAAGCAACAAATATTTTAATTCATCACCAGAAGGTACAGTCCTTTCATACATCATTTTTACAAATTCACGAATAGCAATCACATCTTGAGAACCTGATGAAAATTCATTATAAACTTGTTCTGGAGTAGTCACTACAACATTCAACCCATCATTATCAATATGAAATTGAGCAACCTGCTTCGCTTGGGTTAAAAAATTTGGATGGCTAACAATAATCATATCCACCTGACTAATAGAATGTAAATTCTGATTAATCACTTTACCCAACCCAATTATTTGAGATTCGTAATTCGTAGTAAGAGCAACAAAACTCCTTAATGAATCTGTAGAAAGTGAATATGTAAGTGTACTACCTAATAAATTATACTGTTGCGATTTTATATTATAAGGGTCTGTAATTTCCCATAATTGATTTACACCTGTTGCATTTCCCAGAGTAAATATTGACACATTACCAACCCCAACAGATTGAACATCTCTAAAAAATAATTGATTACCAAACATTACTAAATTCCTTCTGGCATTTAATTCTATTTCATCCAACCATCCTATTGCTCCTGGGTTTGGCTTATTATAATTAACACTAACTGTTACCAAATCGCTCGAAGGATTAACAGAAAAACTTCCTTTATTTAATTGAGCAAACCTTGCTGTAAAAGAAGTTGTATTTACCGCAGAAACCGAAAGATTTAAGAAACCTCCTCCTGATACAACATTAAAAACGCTTCCAGCACTTGATCTTGCTGCACATGAAAATTTAATATCAATAGGTGTTGAAAAATCAATATTGGGGAAATTAAATACAAAGTCATAAGCTGTTTTAACATCAAAAAATTCTCCAAACCACTTATCTCCTGAACTAATTAAGTTAACAACATCTTTCTCATAATAAGCATAATCATTAAATGATGTAACCGTTTGATTTGAAATAAGACTTGAAGCTTGAGAAGTTATGCGTTTTACAGGTTCCCCTGTATTACTAAATGTAATAAAATAATAAGTAGTATCACTATACTTATGTAAATCATGATCAAACCCTCCTAAACTATTTAGCTTCCATGTATGTGGAGACTGTCCATAAAACAAAACATAATCATCCACGTCAAAAGAACCATCATTTTCGCCATCTAGATGAATAGCATTTTGTTGTAAATCATCTACCCTAAAATCTGAATTAAGTGCTGGAAGCATTTTACCTCCATTTCCATAAAGTTTAAAATCTTGCGGATTTAAATTATCAATGTCCATTCCTAAATTTTTTAAAAATTGGTACGACAATTTAAAACCACCGTCTTTTAATACTGCAATTTTATACCAGTCTCCAGATTGTAAAACTGAGTTCGCAGAATATACTTTATTTCCACTTTTCTTACTATACATATTTTGAACATTTACCTCAATACTATAACTTACAACTCGTTGGTATGTGTTCTTTTCAGTATTATATACTATAGGTGTAAACATTACTTGCCCATAGTTTATTTTTTTTGATATTCCATTCACAAATTGCAAATCAATATCATTTTTAATATACTCAAAACCTGAAGTTCCTTTTAGAGTATTCTCATCAACATCTTCATATCCTATATTTAGAATATTTAACCCTATTATTTTTTCTTGATTTAATTTTATTTGTTTTACATAAAACCCCAAAAAATCTTTTTCACTGTCATAACTAACATTATCAAATGCTAAAAAACTTCTAGAATTTAACGCATCAATTTTTGAAACAGCATTCTCTTTCCATTTAATTTCTCCCTCCACCAAAATTGTTTGAGAGAACAATAAACAAGGGGTTATCAATAATATTAAGAGTGTGTAATTAAAGTATTTCATGCTATAAATATGTAACGAAATTAAGACTAATTATTATATAATTTAGAATTAAACTTGATGAGGAAACGTAACAAAAAGTTAAATATTGTTTTTGTAAGTGTATCAAATTGTTTATATTTGGAATCTTGTATGGATTTTTTTTCTGCAAGGATTATAAGATTAAAGGTAAAATATGTTAAATAAGTTTATACTTAAAACGAGTGTTATAGCTATTCTTACGCTATTTTTGACAAACAATTTGTTTGCTCAAGATCCGGAATTTACCCAGTTCTATGCTAACCCTTTATATTTAAACCCTGCATTTGCTGGAACTGCTCATTGCCCAAGAGTTTCGTTAAATTATAGAAATCAATGGCCAGGAATTAGCGGTTCATTTGTTACAACAAGTGCATCTTACGATCAACATGTTGATGCCTTATCTGGAGGTGTTGGGCTTTTAGTTTGGAATGATCAAGCTGGAGAAGGAACACTTAGTACTACAAATGTAAGCGGGATCTACTCTTATCAAATACCTGTTACTAGAAGATTTTCTATAAAAGCAGGAATTCAAGCTACTTGGGCTCAAAGAAAATTAGATTGGAGCAAATTAACTTTTGGAGATCAAATTCATGACCGAAGAGGATTTATTTTTACGACACAAGAAGTTCAGCGTGATGAACCTGCAAATTATGTAGATTTTTCTGCAGGTGTTCTTGGTTTTAGTGAAAAATATTTTGTAGGATTTGCTGTTAACCACCTAACGGAACCAGATGAATCTGTTATTCAAGGGGCAAGCCCACTACCACGGAAATTCACTTTTCATGCAGGTGCAGTTTTACCTGTTGAAAGCAAAGGAGAACCAGCATCTTTATCTCCAAATGTATTGGTGCAATTCCAACAAAATTTCTTGCAAATTAATTATGGAATGTATTTTTCTAAGGGGCCAATTATTGGTGGACTTTGGTACAGAAACTCAGATTCATTTATCGCATTAATTGGATTTCAAACTGGAATATTAAAATTTGGTTATAGCTACGATATCACTGTATCAAAACTTACTAATACTACAGCTGGATCTCACGAATTCTCAACTGGATTAAATTTTGATTGTAAACCTAAAAAAAGAAGGTTTAGAACAATAAGTTGTCCATCATTTTAGTTTATTATATTTGCAGACTCAAAACTTAATAGTTATGAATATACAAGGAAAAGGAATGAAATATTTAATCTTACTAATGTTAGCAATTCCGTTGCTATTTACATCATGCAAAAAAGAATCATCTAGTGCAACTGGATGGAACTATAATAACCCAAACAATGGTGGGTTTCAAAAAATCCCTTATTTCGAGCAAGAAACAGGTCCGGGACTAGTACTTATTGAAGGTGGTAGGTTTACCATGGGTAGAGTTGAACAGGAAGTTCATTATGATTGGAACAATATACCTAGAACAGTTACCGTTTCTTCATTTTACATGGACGAAACTGAGGTTACTAATTTTACGTACTTAGAATACCTTTATTGGTTAGAAAGAGTTTACATGGCTGATTACCCTGAAGTTTACAGGAAAGCATTACCAGATACTTTAGTTTGGAGAAGTAAATTAGGTTATAATGAGCCTTATGTAGATTTTTACCTTAGACACCCCGCGTACAGAGATTATCCTGTGGTTGGAGTAAACTGGTTGCAAGCTAATGATTATTGTGCATGGAGAACAGATAGAGTAAATGAAATTATTTTGATTAGAGAGGGCTTATTTGAGCATTATCCAAATCAAATTAACGAAGATAATTTTAATACAGAAGCTTATATATTAGGACAATATGAAAGTGGTAAAAGAGTTGACGGTATTCCAGATTTAAATCCTAACAAAGAATATAGAAACGTTACTATTGAAGATGGTATTCTTTTACCAAAATACAGACTACCAACTGAAGCTGAATGGGAATATGCTGCTTACGGGTTAATAGGGAATACTATTGCAGAACTAATCCCAGATAGAAAGTTATACCCATGGAATGGTCATGCTATTAGAAACTCAAATGAAAAATACATTGGTCAAATTTTAGCCAACTTTAAAAGAGGAAGAGGCGATAATATGGGAGTTGCAGGATCTTTAAATGATAATGCAGACATTACTGCTCCAGTTTATTCATACTGGCCAAATGATTATGGGTTATATAATATGGCTGGAAATGTAAGTGAATGGGTTATGGATGTTTATAGACCACTATCATTAGAAGATAATGATGATTTTAGACCTTTTAGAGGTAATGTATACAAAACAAAAGAGTTAGATGAAGAAGGTGCAATCATGGAAAAAGATAGCTTAGGCCGTATTATTTATAGAGATGTTGATCCTCAATTAGATAATTTACAAGCTCGTAGAAATTACAAGCAATCGGACAACATTAATTATTTAGATGGTCATTGGGAATCAAACGTTAATTACATGCAACTACAAGATGATCCAAACAATGCTGAAGCTAGAAATCAAATGTATGAGTTTGAAAAAAGTACTCTTATAAATGATAAAGCAATGGTTTACAAAGGAGCTTCATGGAAAGATAGAGCATACTTTGCTGTTCCTGGAACTAGAAGACATTTAACTCAAGATGAATCTACTGATTACATTGGGTTTAGATGCGCAATGACGAGATTAGGATCTCCTATTGGAATGGGATATTAACAAAAGAGAATTAACTACTTTTTAAAACCTCTAGCTATTTAGCTAGAGGTTTTTTTATGTTTACAACATGAATATTAAGAAGCTTTATAAGATATTTAAATCTCACACTACAATTTCAACCGATACAAGAAAAATCACTAGTGGTTGTTTATTTTTCGCATTAAGAGGTAGCAACTTTAATGGAAATAAATTTGCCAAAAATGCAATTGGTAAAGGAGCTGCTTATACCATAATTGATGAAATAGAATATAAAGTATCGAACCAATATATTTTAGTTAATGATGTCCTAGAAACGTTACAACAATTAGCTAATTATCACCGAAAACAATTTAACATTCCTTTTATTGGAATTACAGGAACTAACGGAAAAACAACTACAAAAGAGTTTATTAATGCTATTTTAAGCAAAAAGTACAACACCACTTTTACCCAAGGAAACTTAAATAATCACATAGGGGTTCCTTTAACTTTACTTTCAATTCCTGCTAATTGCGAAATAGCAATTATTGAAATGGGAGCAAATCATGTTGGAGAAATAAACTTCTTATGCAAGATAGCAGAACCCAACCTTGGCGTCATTACTAATATCGGAACAGCACATATTGAAGGATTTGGCAACCTAGAAAATATTAAGAAAACAAAAAATGAATTGTATCAATTCATTAAGACAGTAAACGGAAAAGTTTTTGTTAATGGAAATGATTCAACCTTAATGAACTTATCTAACGGTTTAGTTAAAATCACTTATGGCGGTAGTCATTCAGATTGTTCTGGAGAATTAACATCCTCCACACCATCAGTTAAACTAAAATGGGAAGGTCAAACCATAACATCCAATCTTTACGGAAATTATAATTACGACAATATTTTAGCTGCAATTTGCATAGCAAATTATTTTGATGTTTCTCCCGAAAAAATTAAAGAAGCTATTGAAAACTATTTCCCTACTAATAATCGCTCGCAAATTATAAAAGCAAATACAAACACTATTTTCTTAGACGCATACAATGCCAACCCTACAAGCATGAATGCTGCTATAGAAACTTTTGCTGAAAACAAATCCGAAAACAAATTAATGATTTTAGGTGATATGCTTGAATTAGGTGAAATTTCTCAAAATGAACATCAAAAGATTACAGATAAAATAGATCAACTAAAAATCAAGACTCTTTTTGTAGGAAATGAATTCAGTTCTATTGAAAAAAAATATGATTTCACTTATTTAAAAGATAATACACAAGTTATAGATTGGTTAAAAAAATCAACGTTAATTAATCATCAATTCTTAATAAAAGGTTCTAGAGGTATTAGGTTAGAAAAGATATCTGAATTCTTACAAAAAAATGATTAAAAAAAGAGGGGTAGACTTAATCCCTACCCTCTTTTTTATCTCTTCTTAAAATTCTAATCTTTCAATATAGAACGGGAAATTACAATTTTCTGAATCTCAGTAGTCCCCTCATAAATTTGAGTAATTTTTGCATCACGCATTAAACGTTCTACATGGTACTCTTTTACAAATCCATAGCCACCATGTATTTGGATAGCCTCTGTAGTAACCCACATTGCCACTTTTGATGCAAAAGCTTTTGCCATTGCTCCTTCTTTAGTAAAATCTTTTTTCTGTTCTTTTAACCAAGCAGCTTTAAAGCATAACATTCTTGCTGCTTCAATTTCTGTCGCCATATCTGCCAATTTAAACGCAATTGCTTGATGCTTACAAATAGGCTTACCAAAAGTTTCTCTTTCCTTAGAATAAGCTAACGCTAATTCATAAGCCCCAGATGCAATTCCTAAAGCTTGAGAAGCAATTCCTATTCTACCTCCAGAAAGTACTGTCATTGCAAACTTAAAACCAAATCCATCCTCTCCTATTCTATTTTCTTTAGGTACTTTAACATCGTTAAATAATAAAGTATGTGTATCAGAAGCTCTAATTCCTAACTTATTTTCTTTCGCTCCAACAGTAAATCCTTCCATTCCTTTCTCAATAATAAAAGCATTTATTCCTCTATGCCCTTTATCTCTATCTGTCTGAGCAATTACAATATGAAATGAAGCCGATCCACCACTAGTAATCCAGTTTTTAGTACCATTTAACAAATAATAATCTCCTTTATCTTCTGCTGTTGTTTGTTGTGATGTTGCATCCGAACCAGCCGATGGTTCAGACAAACAAAATGCTCCAATCTTTTCTCCTTTAGCACAAGGAACTAAATATTTTTGTTTTTGCTCTTCCGTTCCAAATTTTTCTAGACCCCAGCAATACAAAGAATTATTAACCGACATAATTACCGAACAAGAAGCATCCACTTTAGAAATTTCTTCCATTGCCAATACATATGAAATTGTATCCATTCCTCCTCCTCCATATTTTGGAGAAACCATCATCCCTAAAAAACCTAACTCTCCTAATTGTTTAATTTCTTCAGTAGGAAACTGTTGCTTTTCATCTCTTTCTATCACTCCAGGTTTCAATACATTTTGAGCAAAATCTCTTGCAGCATCTCTAACTGCTAAATGTTCTTCTGTTAATTCTATGTTCATTTTATTATTTTTATTTTTGAGGAAAACAAATATAATTTATTAATTCAAATTTTCAAAAGAAATGAAGCGTTATAATGTTATTGGAACAATGTCAGGAACTTCTTTAGACGGTTTAGATATTGCTTATTGTTCTTTTGAATTTTCTAAAAACAAATGGTCTTTCAAAATAAATGAAGCTACCACAGTTACTTTTCTAGACAACATTAACAAAAAATTAAAAACCGCCATTAAAATGGACGGTTTAGATTTAATGAAATTACATAATGAATTAGGTAATTTTATTGGTCTTTCTATTAACAATTTTGTTTCCGAATATAAAATTGATAGAAATAAGATTGATTGTATTTCTTCACACGGTCACACTATTTTTCATCAGCCCGAAATAAGCCTAACCACCCAAATTGGGAATGGAGCAAACATCTCTGCCCTCACCTATTTGCCTGTTATCTGCGATTTTAGAACAACTGACATTGCTCTTAACGGGCAAGGAGCACCTCTTGTACCTATTGGAGATAAGTTATTATTTTCTGAATACGAATACTGCGTTAATTTAGGTGGTATTGCAAATATTAGCTTTGAAAAAAATAACGAAAGAATTGCTTTTGATATTTGTCCTGTTAATATAGTTTTAAATAAACTTTCTCAAAACCTAGGTTTTGATTATGATAAAAATGGTGACTTAGCTAAAGCTGGAACAATTGATAAAGAACTACTAAACCAACTCAACAAATTAATCTATTACCAAAAATCAAATCCAAAATCTCTAGGGATTGAGTGGATTGAAAATGAATTTTTTCCAATTATTAATTCTTTTAACATTTCTATAAAAGATAAATTACGAACTTTTGTAGAACACATTGCTATTCAAATTTCAAACAATATAAACGCTAAGAATAGCTCCGTTTTATTAAGTGGTGGCGGAACATTCAATTCCTTTTTAGTAGACCGAATAAAAGCTAACACCAACAATCAGATTATTATTCCCTCAAACCAAATTATAAATTTTAAAGAAGCTCTAATCTTTGCTTTTTTAGGTATATTAAGATTAAGACATGAAGTAAACTGCTTACAATCAGTAACAGGAGCAAGTAAAGATAATATTGGAGGTTGTATTTACCAATCGTTTTAGTCACCAATCTCTACCATTCTCAATTTGACTGGGAATCTAACCTGAAAGCCCTTTTTAAATTAATAAACCTTACATATATTTGAGACTTATTCTTAAAAAACAACAAATTCAACATATATGTTTAAAGTAAAGTTAGTACTACTTACATTATTTTCATTTTTAATACCATTTATCACTTTTGCTCAAGAAACAGCAGAAAAAGGTATGGATCAAAAAATTGATGAAATTTTTGGAAAAGCCACTGGTTGGTTTGTAAGTTTTATATTTTATCAAATTCCTTTCACTGATGATGTAAAAGTTTTTTGGGTTTTAATTCCTCTAATAGCAGGAGCTGTTTACTTTACAATCTATTTTAGATTAATCAATTTTAGAGGTTTTTTCACAGCCATTAATATTGTTCGTGGTAAATACGATGACTTAGAAGATGAAGGACCTATTGAAGTTTCTAATGCCGTTCACACGGTTGATGGAGACGAAGTAGACACAATAAGAGTTGAAGGTCAAGATGGTGAAGTATCACATTTCCAAGCATTAACAGCAGCACTTTCTGCAACCGTTGGATTAGGAAATATTGCAGGGGTAGCTATTGCTGTTTCTGTGGGTGGTGCAGGAGCCACATTTTGGATGATTTTAGCAGGATTTTTAGGTATGGCTTCAAAATTTGTTGAATGTACTCTAGGAGTTAAGTACCGTGATGTTGATGAAAATGGTACTGTATATGGTGGTCCAATGTATTATTTATCTAAAGGATTAAAATCTATGGGTATGACTAATGCAGGAAAGGTATTAGCTGTACTTTTTGCCATTATGTGTATAGGAGGTTCTTTTGGAGGTGGAAATATGTTCCAAGTAAATCAAGCTTTTCAACTGGTTGAAAGTATTACAGGAGGAGATGCTTCGTTTCTACATGGAAGAGGATGGTT
>JAESTF010000123.1 GCA_016763795.1 Flavobacteriales bacterium | reverse complement strand
CGGAACATATACAGTTTCCCCTGCAGGTTTAACGATTAATTCCAGTACAGGAGCAATAACTCCAGGAACAAGTAGTGCTAATACCTATACAGTAACTTATACGATAGCTGCATCAGGCGGATGCCCACAATTTCAGACAACAGCAAGTGTAATCGTTAATCTTATTCCAACTGTTTCACCAGTATCTGCTTCTGCTTGTGAGAGTGTTACAGGGTCTAGTCAGGCTGCAAATATTGATGTTACGGCTTTAGAAGTAGGATTGAACGGGTCAGGAACGTTTGTTTGGTTTACAAACAATACTTACGGAACGCCTTCGGCTCCACAACCAGTAAATGTTACCGTTAATAATGGGCAAACATTTTATTTTGAAGTAACAGTTAATGGTTGTACACTACAAGATAGCGTAACTTATACCGTGACAGGAAATATTACGATAAATGATCCAATGCCAGAATTATGTGAAGATGTAGCTGGAGGAGGAACAGTGGCTAATGTTGATCTTGATACTTATAATAATGCAGTTTTTGCAGGAGCAACTTCGTATACATGGACTCCACTTAATGGGTTAACATCAAGTACAACAATTAATAATGGGGATGCGGTGAATATACAAGTAACAGTTCCTGGTTGTCCAGCAGTAAATATTAATGTAAACTTTACAGTTCATACCTTGCCATCAGTTAGTTCAGCTTCTATGACGCTATGTGAAGATGTGTTAGGAGGAAGTCAAGCAACATTTGATTTAACAACACTTAATGCTACGATAAATGGAGGGGCTTCCAGCACAACTGTAACGTGGTATGCTAATGTTGCTGATATTTCAGGTTCGCCAATTAGTCCTGATAATGCTTATTTGGCAAGTTCAGGAACTATTTATGCTCAGGTTGAAAATGACACAACGAATTGTGTTGATACAATTTCAATTGACTTAACAGTTGTTCCAGCAGCAAGTGCAGGGGCTGATAATACTGATGCTATTTGTAGTAACGTAGGTAATACAATTGATCTAAATACATTACTTTCAGGTGCAACTGCTGTAGGGGTCTGGAATGAAACAACTTCAACCCTAAGTGGTCAGTTTACTGCTAGAACAGGAATCTTTGATGTAGGAGGTCTTGCAGCAGGGAATTATATTTTCACGTATATAGTAGCAGGAACATTGCCTTGTCCAGATGACACGGCAGATTTTACAATAACAGTTAATGCGTTACCAGTAGCTTTAGATCAATCACCACAATTATGTGAAGATGTATTAGGAGGAGGAAGTGTTGCTGGAGTAGATTTAACATTGCTTAATTCATCGATTGATGGAGGAGGTGCAGGAAATGTATTATCATGGTTTACCGATCAACCGTTAACCAGTCCAGTTGGAACGCCAACAAATATAACAGTTAATAATGGTGATGTATTTTATGTGTTGGTTGATAATGGAACATGTACAGATACTGCTATGGTGACTTATATAGTTGCAAATGGAATATCGCTTACAAATCCAAATGATTCATTATGTGAAGATGTATTTGGTGGAGGAAGTGTCGCTAATGTTGATTTAACATCTTATAACTCAACAGTATTTACGGGCATAGCCCCTGTGTATGTCTGGTATACTGATGTAGCTTTAACTGTGGCTGTAGGAACACCAACAAATGTTACCATTATAGCAACAACAAATGACACTTTTTATGTAGATGTAACAGATGGTACATGTAATAATAATGTTATGATAACATTTACTGTTAAGTCACAAAGTGTTGGAGTATTAGATTCAACGATTTGTAGTGGGGCATCATTTGTGTTTAATGGTACAACCTATGATGGAAGTAATCTTTCAGGAGCAGAAATACTAGTTGCTGCAAATGGATGTGATTCTGTAGTAACAGTTACAGTAATTGAATTGTCAGCGATAACAGGAATAGTAGATTCTACTATGTGTACAGGCGGATCATTTGTATTTAATGGTACAACCTATGACGTAAATAATCTTACGGGATTAGAAACGTTAGTTGCTGCAAACGGATGTGATTCCGTGGTAGCAGTTACACTAACAATAGATCCTCAATTGTCAATTACAGCAATGAATGATGTTATAATTTGTTCTAGTTCAGATTTAGTATTGACAGCTACAGCAAGTGGTTCTGGAACAGTAGAATGGTATTCTGATGTTGCAGGAACAGTATTAGTTGGAACAGGAAGTCCTTTAGTGTTGTCAAGTCCAGGAAATGGTATTTTTACTTATTATGTAACTGAAGTAGGGGGTACATGTCCAAGTAATACTGATAGTGTAACTATTACTATTGGAGGCGTAGTTGCTGTTATTGATGCAACACCTTTAGCAGGAGCAATTCCACTTAATGTAACATTAGGCGCAAGTAATTCTACAGGTGCTATTACCGGATATCAATGGGATTTTGAAAATGACGGAAATATTGATGATGTTCAAGTTTCTACAGGAACAACTTATAATTCTATGGGGACATACACAGTGATGTTAATTGTAACAAATGGTTCTTGTAGTGATACAGCTTATGTGATAATAGATGCTTTTGGAGAGTCAGCTATATTGATACCAAATGTATTTACTCCAAATGGAGATGGTCAAAATGATGTGTTTACAGTAGATGGCGTAAATCTTGAATCAGTTGAAGGAGAAATCTTTAACAGATGGGGTCAAAAAATGTTCTCTTGGAGTAATATAAAAGGACATTGGGATGGAAGAACGCTTGCGGGAGAAGAAGCTCCAGATGGAACATATTTCTATATCATTACTGCAATAGGAGTAGATGGGACAGAATATTTTAAGAAAGGCGGTTTTAGTTTGATTAGATAGTCTTTTAAGAAATAACACCAATAAAAAAGGAGTGCATTTGCACTCCTTTTTTATTGGTGTTAATAAAGTAGTTTATAACTTGTGTTTGTAAGAATAAAAAATAGTTGTAAAGAAAAACTATAGAAGTTTGTTATATTAAAAATAATCGTAAATTTGCACTCCCTTTTTGGGGAGGAGTATATATTATATATAAAAGAAATTATGCCAACTATACAGCAATTAGTAAGAAAAGGAAGAGTTAAAATGGTGAAGAAGAGTAAATCTGCAGCACTAGATTCTTGTCCGCAAAGAAGAGGTGTTTGTGTGAGAGTTTACACAACCACACCAAAAAAACCTAATTCAGCAATGAGAAAAGTTGCAAGGGTTAGATTAACTAATGGTAAAGAAGTGAATGCTTATATTGGTGGTGAAGGACATAATTTACAAGAGCACTCTATTGTATTAGTAAGAGGTGGTAGGGTGAAAGATTTGCCAGGTGTTAGATATCATATAGTTAGGGGTGCATTAGATACTGCTGGTGTGGATGGTAGAACACAAAGAAGATCTAAGTACGGTACTAAGCGACCAAAAAAATAGACTATAAATAAAAGATTGATATAAAAGAAGATGAGAAAATCTAGAGCAAAAAAGAGAGTATTACTTCCAGACCCAAAGTTTAGTGACAAATTGGTTACCCGATTTGTAAATAACTTAATGTTGGATGGTAAGAAGAGCACTGCATTTGATATATTTTACGGTGCGCTAGAAATTGTTAACGAAAAACTTGAAGAAGAAGATTGTTTAGCTGTTTGGAAGAAAGCATTAACTAATGTGACGCCAGGTGTAGAGGTTAGAAGTAGAAGGATTGGTGGTGCAACATTTCAAATTCCACAACCGATTAGAGATGATAGAAAAATTTCTATGGGTATGAAGTGGATGATTTCTGCTGCAAGAAAGAGAAATGAAAAAACAATGGCGCAAAAATTAGCTGCAGAAGTTATGGCTGGTTTTAAAGAAGAAGGTGCTGCGTTTAAGAAAAAAGAAGATACTCACAGAATGGCGGATGCAAATAAAGCATTCTCTCATTTTAGATTTTAAATAAGATTAAGATTTAGAAAAGATGGCAAGAGATTT
>JAESTF010000016.1 GCA_016763795.1 Flavobacteriales bacterium | reverse complement strand
TTATTTAGATGATAAAGAAAAAATAGCTCAATGCTACTTCAATTTAGGAGCGTTAAAACTCGATTTTGATAACTATGATGGTGCTTTGGAATATTTCAATAAGAGTCTAAAGCTAAGAGATTCATTAAATTTAAAAAAAGAAAAAATAGACTGTTATGATTATATCGGTGTCATATATAGAAAAAAAGGAGATTATTTAAAAGCAACAGAAAATACTTTTAAGGCAATTGAAATAAATGATGAAGTTGGAGATAGGTTAGTAAAAGCTCGACTTAATGGAAATTTAGGTATCATATTTAATTTACGAGGAAAATCAGAGGAGGCTCTCGTATATTTTTTAGAATCATTAGAAATATTTCAGGAGCTGGGAGATCAAATTCAAATTTCGGCCTCATTATCAAATATTGGTAACGTTTATTTATCACAAAACAAATTAAATCAAGCAATTGATTATTACTTAAGTTCTCTAATTATTATGGAGAAACTAAATAAGGAAAGAGACATTGCACTTGTATTGGGAAACATTGCTGTAGCTTATCACAATCAAAAAGAGCATGATAAATCTCTGGAGTATCTTAACCTTTCTTTAATGAGGTATGAAAAATTAGGAATTAGAGGAGATATAGCTAGAACATTTAATAATATTGGATCCGTTTATTTAGAGAAAAACGAGTTTAATTTAGCAACAGACTACTTTAAGAAAAGCCTTGAGATAGCCTCGAAAATTGATTCAAAAGAGTTAATGATAACAATTTATCAGAACTATTCTGAGCTTTATTTCAATATAAGAGATTTTGAGAATGCATTTGAGTACTACAAGATGTTTGTCAATCTTAAAGACTCAATACAGAATAATAAGATCGCTAGCCAAATAGCTGAAATCCAATCACGATTTAAGTTAGAAAAGAAGGAGAAAAAAATTATTTTACTTGAAAAAGAAAAATTTGAGCAAGAATATCAATTAAAAAAAAGGATGATGCTTATATACTTAGTTTTAGTCTCAATATTAATATTAGCTATTACTTTCATTTTTTTTATTAAGTATTCAAAAACTAGAAGGAAAAACCTAAGATATAAACAAGGTCAATTAAAGGAAAAGCTTAAATTTAAAGAGAGAGAAATAGCTTCTACAGTTACATATATAGCAAATAAAAACACTGTACTATCTGAAACCAAAGATGAATTAAAAGAGATTCTTTTACACCTTGGTGGTACAGCTATTAATTTTAGAGTAAAGTCATTGATAAATAAACTTGATGAGAGTCTTAATCATTTTGAAGATTGGAAAATTTTCAGGAGAAATTTTGATGAAATCTATCCAAAATTCATTACTAATATATTAAAAAAACATCCTAAAATATCGCATACTGATTTAAAATTATGTGTGTATTTAAAAATGGGTGTTTCTAATAAAGAAATAGCTAAGTTACAGAACGTAACTTTGAATGGTGTTAAATCTGCCAATTTAAGGTTGAAGAAAAAGATGAGTGTGCCAGTTGATGTCAGTTTATCAATATTTATTAGAAGTTTATAGTGTTATTGCTTCTAAAAAACCAAAAGAGAACCTTCCCGAACCCTTTTTGAACCCTTGTTTTTTTTAAAATCAACATTTTTCATTATTATTTTTGTTTAAATATTAATCAAACTTTATATGATATGAAAAAAACTACTATTAAATTTTTATTAGGAATAACTGCAGTTTTTGCATTTAACATTGCTAAAGCTCAGTTTCCTGTAATAACGTCTGCTAATCAAATTCACTCTATTGGTGATAGTATTCACTATATTGATATGAATTCATTTGGTTTTGATCCAATACCAGCTGGAGGGGCAAATGTTATTTGGGATTATTCATCGTTATTCTCTGCTGGTACAACAGCAGATTTTATTTATGCAGATCCAGCAACAGCACCATCTTCTACTGCTTACCCTACGGCTACAGCTGCTATGGAAAATTCTTCTGTTGCAGGAAACGAATGGTTTAAAGAAGATCCAGACTCTATAATTCGCTTAGGTTTGTCTAGTCCAGATCCAAATTTAGGTGATTTGGTTTATGATAACGGAGCATTTATACGTATTAAATTTCCGTTTACTGCTGGAAATAGCTGGGCAACACCGTTTTATACTGGTACGCAGTCAGGAGACTTTGGCATTCCTGGAACAATTATTACAGTAGGAAATGGTTCGTTTTCAACTTCTGTAGATGCGTTTGGAACACTTACACTTCCTAATGGAACTATTCTTGACAGTGTTGTAAGAACTCATGTTATAGAGAATTTTGAATATTTTGGAGATATTGGTGTTGGGTCACTATTAAGCCTTGGGACAATATCAGATGATTATTTTTATTGGTGGAAAGAAGGAGTAAAGGATCCAGTACTAGTTTCGGGAACAACACTTACAAATGGAGGTTCTCCATCTATCGTTCTTAGGTATCAACCAATATTAATAACAGATATTAATACTGAAGATGAAACAACAGCTAAAATTAATATTTATCCTAACCCTGGAAATGGGACGTTTAATATAATTACTGAAAATGGTACTTATAATTTGAAAGTAGTAGATGTATTAGGGAATATTGTTTATAATAACGTCATTCATATATCTAGCAATAAAACAAGTAAGCAATTAGATATTTCATACTTAAATAAAGGTGTTTATTTTATTAGTTTATCAAATGCCCAATTACAAATAACTGAACGAATTATAATTAAATAAGTTAATCCCAAAACATGAGGGGATTTTCTCCTCTCATGTTTTTTTATTTCAGTAACAAATAAGTAACAATTCTCAAAATAAAGATGAGTTTGAGGTTTTTAAAAACATCTCATTTAAATCTTTTCATTAATTAGTTTTTGTGTGCTGTGGTAGTATTCTATTTAATTCTAACTCATCCTTTTTAATTAAGAAGTCTGTTAAATCAAAAAAAATGAAACTAAAAAAACTAAATAATGCATGTAGTAGGGTTATAATGGTATTGTTGGCTTTATTTTTTTCAAATATTTTAAAAGCCGATATTTTATTAAATGAAACGTTTACCACATCGTCTCTACCTACAGGTTGGACAAATAATGTAATGCAAGGAGCGCAAGGTTGGAGCTTTAGGAGTTCGCCAGTTTTTGGAAGTCCTTCTGGTGGCGGCTATGCTGTTTTTGATGATCAATTATTAGGTGCAGCTGTAATTCCGAACGAATCCGCTTTAACAACTGTTCCTGTAGATTTTACTAATAGAACAACTGCATTTTTAAAAATTACGCACCATTGGTTTGGTGTAGAGTTTACGCATGGTTTTGTAGAGTTAAGTAATGATGGAGGAGGAACATGGAACTTATTAAAAGATTATCATAAAATTACCAGAGGATCAATTGCAGCACCTCAAGATACTATATTTGACATAACAACATTAGCTGCTAATCAGGCAGATGTTAGGGTTAGGTTTCGATATACGGATGGAAGCCAGGCTGGTAGGTATTGGTATTTAGATGATATTGTACTTTATTCTAACCCTGATGTAGGGGTTAGTAAATTGGTGTTACCAGATTATTTAGCTTGTGCTCAAACTTATGGAGCTACAGAAACGGTAACGGTAGAAATTACCAATTATAGTTTTGAACCTATAACCAATATACCAGTTACTTGTCAGGTTACGGGAGGTACAATAGGTACTTTATCGGGAACTTATGTTGGCCCTCCAATACCTGGAGGAGGAACAGCTAATTTTACTTTTGCTTCTACTATTAATATGTCTGTAGACGATGTGTACCATTTTCTCTGTTATACTACGCTGGGTACAGATTCTTATATATTTAATGACACACTATTAGATGGGAGACAGCAATTGGTGGGTACCTATCCTTATACTGCAGACTTTAATATTTCTAATGCTGGTTGGTTTGCTACAGGTGATAACCCACCATTTAATGATAACAGGAATTTTGTTCATGGAAGTATTCCTTATTTAAATGGACCACAAGGAGAAGGTAAAAGTTTTTATGTAGAAGCTACGGGTAATGACTGGAGTTGGATATGGGTAGAGAGCCCCGTATTTGATTTTACTGCATTAACAAACCCTCAATTGTTAATGGACATTAAACACAGTTTGAGAAATACCAATAACCAGTATTACATACAATACTCTATCAATGGTGGAACGTCATGGACTAAACTAGGAAATGGAACAGACCCAAATTGGTATAACTCCTCCAATGTCTGGACCAACAGTTATTTAACTCCAGTTAATAATTGGCAGACAGTGCAACATAATCTATGTATGTTAACTGGGCAAAGTTGTGTAAAATTTAGAGTATATGGAAGATCATGGTATGGCGATCAAAACACCGATGCATGGTACGCTTTTGCCTTTGATAATTTTGTAGTACAAGATGGTCCTGATGTTAGTGTGATAGCCTACATAGACCCTGTTGATGTTGGATGTCTTTTTAATGC
>JAESTF010000369.1 GCA_016763795.1 Flavobacteriales bacterium | reverse complement strand
ATAATCATGCGCCTCGTTAAGATTGTTATTGCGCTGACTCCTTACGGTGTTCTGGCCTTGATGACTCGTGTGATAGCGACATCCGATGGTAACGCCATCATGAACTTGATCAGCTTTGTAATCGCATCTTATATAGCTATCGCCCTCATGTTCACGGTACACGCTGTGATCATAATTGGTTTGGGCGCGAACATTAAAACTTATTTCCAAAAAGTGTGGCCGGTTCTCACGTTTGCATTCGTCACACGCAGTTCCGCTGCAACTATTCCTCTGACGATTCGCGCACAGATAGAAGAACTTAATGTGCCCGCACCAATTGCCAATATTGCCGCTTCGTTCGGTTCGACGATAGGTCAAAACGGCTGCGCGGGAATCTATCCAGCAATGCTCGCGGTGATGGTCGCGCCTACGATGGGTGTAGACATCGATCTCAATTTCATAGTTAGCCTGCTATTAATAATCGCGATCGGTTCATTCGGTATCGCAGGCGTCGGCGGCGGTGCGACCAATGCTGCATTGGTAGTCTTTTCCGCGATGGGATTTCCGGTGACGATCGTCGCACTGTTAATTTCTATCGAGCCTTTGATAGATATGGCGCGTACTGCATTGAATGTGAATGGAGCGATAACGACAGGAATGATCACTACCCGCATATTAGGCGATAAAGACGCTGCCAGAGAGGCAACGAGGCCTGAGGCAAGGTTACAAAAATCATAAGTAAGCTTTAGTTTTAACAAGAAAAGAGGAATAGAAAATCATGATTAAATTTAAGAAGCCACTCACTGCGATATCCATCGCCGCATCACTCGCCGTTGTCTTGGGCATTGCTGCCGTGTCCAGCGCCGCAGAAATTGTGCGAACTGGCGAGGGCAGAAACTTCTACAATAACATTATGATTCCAGCTGGTGCCGAGACCTTATATCTCAGTGGTTCCGGTGCGCGTCAAAAAGACGACGGCACATGGGGCGATATGGAGCAGCAAACAATCGACACATTTAGCCGTTTTCAAGAGACGCTAGAGTCGCAAGGCTGGTCTCTGGAAGATATCGTTCAGGTGCGCGCATTCGCCGTGTCCGGTGCCGATGGAGAATTGGACTTCGCTGGTTTTAATGCAGGGTATCAGCAGTTCTTTGGTAGCGATAAGAATGCTATGAAGCCTGTTCGTTCTTTCGTGGAAATTGCAGGCTTGGTTGTCCCAGGCTGGTTAATCGAGATTGAGATTCGTGCTGCGAGAATGCCTGATTAGATATCGATCTAAGCAAGGCGAATAGAATTGAAAAGGCTGGAGTGATGTTAGTTTCATCACCCGGCTTTTTATTGCCCGCTCTAGAATGCGTGTTCTTGACAACAGGTAATCAGTTGGCGAAAGTACAGTGAGAATTGAAAACGAGGCGGGCTACATTGGCCCATAGAGAGTCTTCATAGGCGCATCCGAAATAGGAGAGGGTAATGTATTTACGTGTCCCAAAATTTCTCAATGATCAAAATCTCAAGTTAGTAGATGAGCTGATAGCGAGCAGTCAATTTGTCGATGGAACGGCTACGACTGGAGGTCCTACTAAATCCGCGAAGAAGAATCTACAGATCGACTTTTCTCAGCATCCGCAGCGTGATCAGTTCTTGCAAATGATATCGACCACGCTGAATTCGAATTCTATGCTCCGTGCGGCAACCCTGCCTCGTCGTATGACGCTGCCTCTACTAAATAAGTACGAAACAGGAATGTCCTATGGTTGGCACATAGATAACCCGATTATGACGGCGATGGGAATGCCGATGCGCACAGATATTTCCTGCACTGTTTTTCTGAGTAATAGTACCGATTATCAGGGTGGTGAGTTGGTCGTGCGCACAGCATCTGGTGATGCCCGTGTGAAACTGGAGCGGGGTGATGCTTTTATTTACCCATCTACCAGTAGACATCAAGTATTGGAAGTAACGAGCGGGGAGAGATTGGCGGTAGTATTTTGGGTTCAGAGCATGGTGGAAGATGCGAGCAAGCGAGAGATTCTTCACGACCTAGGTGTTGCCTATGACCGAATCCTTAAGGAGTCGCCTGATTCGGAGGCTCTGCAATTTATTCAGCGATCTCAGACGAATCTGCTGAGGCGCTGGAGCGAGATTTAGGTTCAGTGGGAAAGAAATTACAGTGGCTACATTGGTAATAGATTGTTCTTAGACTGTTGCCTAGCGCAGGAACAGTGCAGCTGCTAGAGTAGATAGAGTTAATAAAAAGTAAGTGTTAATGTTATAGATTAAAACACCGAGGCCACGCTATGAAGCCCAATATTAGATTGAGAACGAGAGTTCTGTTTTGCAGCCTATTCGCCGCGCTTTTTTCCGGCTTTCTCTTCGCGCAGGAAGTGCAGCTGGACTTCGATTATTTCAAGAATGAAGTACAGCCGATCTTCCTCTCCAAGCGTGAAGGCAATGTTCGCTGTATTCAGTGTCATACGCGCAGTAGTAATTTCAGGCTGCAGCCACTGGAAGAGAATCAGCTCTACTGGAGCGACGAACAGTCAAAATTAAATTTCGATTCGGCGAGCAGCTTTGTGCTAGCTGGCGAAGATCCGCTACGAAGCCGATTCTTAACTCATCCGCTCTCCGCCGATGCGGGCGGCGACCCTTTTCATGGCGGTGGTAAACACTTTCATAGTCGGTTCGATCCTGAATGGCGGATCATGGCCGACTGGGTAGCTGGTGCTACAACAAGGAGAGAGCCTTCCAGTATCGCAATTCGAATTATTCAAACGAACGCGGCTGGAGATGATTCAACGATTATCGATCCGGCGACTAATCAGGTGGTTGGCCACATATCTGATATAGAAATACCTCACGGTGTGGTCGGCGCGCCCGATGGCTCGCAGATCTATATCACCAATGAGGTCATGCACTCTCTGGATATAGTTGATGCTAGGACTCTGCGCGTTAAGAGGCGCATACCGCTTAGCGGCAGGCCGAATAATTTGGGTGTAACCAGCGACGGTAATAAAGTTTATGTGGCGATCATGGAGATGCCAGGTTCGGTGGATATAATCGATGTGGCCACCATGAAAAATATAAAGACAGTGTCGACGAAGGGAGCAATTCACAATGTCTATGTGACACCAGATAGTCGTTACGCCGTCGCCGGATCGGTGCATACCAGTTTCATCAGTGTCATCGATACGCGCACGGATGAGCTGGTATGGGATTTAGAGATGAGCTCGGGCATT
>JAESTF010000122.1 GCA_016763795.1 Flavobacteriales bacterium | reverse complement strand
TTCTCACTATACAAAACTCCTGTATTACCTCTCATTTCTAAAAAGTAAATTCCTTTACTTATTTTTTGAGTAGAAATTTTTGTTTTATGAAGTCCCTCTATGCTAACATTTAATACTTCTACTCCCAATATATTTTTAATGCGAACAGAAGTAACTTCTTTCGTATTATTCCATGATACAGTTAAAAAATCATTTGCAGGATTAGGATAAACATTCACATCAAAATTATCATTACCCGAATCATCAACTCCAGTAACTGTACAACCAATTTTTCCATTAATATCATACCTTAAAAAAAACTCCCAAATAAGCAATGAGGCTTCTATATCATGATTTGTTGCTCCGTTTCCTGTATTAAAAGCTGCTCCTGGCCAAGTGTGTCCACCATTTAGAATTTTATAATGTTCTACTTCTACACAGTTGTCCCCGGCAGTATAAACATAATGCTCTACAGTAGAATTATCCGTTGTATTAATATTAGAAATAGCTGTAAAAGATGGTGAGGTGTTTGTATTATTAAAGTTAATCCAATAGTTTAATCCCACTTGGGTTGACTCGCTAAAATTACTTCCTAAATAAGGCACTGTTCCATCAGCATCACCATGTATTTCTAAAATTGGTGTTGGATGTTGAGGATTACAAGTCGTTGGAGTTCCTTTAGTCATTGCACCAGTTACAGAAGCAATAGCTGCAATTCTATTACTTAGATTACAAGCTAAATAATAACTCATAAAACCTCCGTTAGACATTCCTGTACTATAAACTCTATCTTGGTTAATATTATAGTTTGCTGAAATATCATCTAACAATGCTTCGGTAAAACTCACATCATTAACAGTTCCTCCCCAATTGGCATTCCAATATGTATTTCCTTGTCCATCAGTTGTTCCTTGGGGTACTACCAATAAAAAACCAGCAGTATCAGCTATTGGTCTAAACTCACCATAAAATATTTGAGCGTTAGCACTACTTGTATATCCATGAAAATTAAAGACTAAAGGTGCAGGATCTACTGCAGAGTAGGAAGTTGGAACATACAATATATATGTTCGTTGTATTCCTCCGTGCATTAATGTTCCATTAATTGTTTGCTGTCCAAAAGAAAAAAATGTTGCCAAAAGAAATGTAAACGAGATAAAAAATTTCATAATCAAATTCTATATATAATTTATTGGTCTTCTAAAATTAGATATATCTTTATAATAAAACATCTAAAGCAAAAAAAAAACCAATTTTTAATATATTTGTTAATAATTGTTTGTTGCCATTCATCACAATTTTACTGTTTTACTTACCACTCATACTATTTCCCTAAAAAAAGAAAATACTCCTGTTACTTTTACATTAAAACATAACTATGAAAGGATTTCTTACCTTATTTCTAATATTATCATTTTTCTTTACTCGGGCACAATCAAGTATAAAAGGAACATTAAAAGATAATAATGGAGAAGCTGTCTCTTTTGCTAATGTAGCCTTATACAATTCATCAGATAGCAACATGGTTAAGGTAGGAACAACAAATGATAGCGGAGCATTTCACATCGAAAGCATTACAGCTGGTAATTATTTTTTAAAAGCAACCTTTGTAGGCCTTCCAGATTTAGTTCAAACCAATCTTGAATTAAAAGGTAATGAAACAAAGATTTTAGGTCTCTTAACTTTTGGAGCTCAAGCAGAAGAGTTAGCTGCATTTACCGTTATTGAAGAGCGCGTTATGGTTGAAGTTAAACCTGATCGTACCATTTTCAATGTAGAGGGAACCATTAATAGTACAGGATCTGATGTTATTTCGTTATTAAGAAAAGCTCCTGCTGTTACTGTTGATAACCAGGATAACATTAATGTTTTAGGCCGCTCAGGAGTTAAAGTTTATATTGATGGAAAAGTACTTCCCTTAAGTGGAGATGACTTAAGTAATTATTTAAAAAACCTATCTGCAGATCAGATTGATCGAATTGAAATCATCACCAATCCTGGAGCAAAATACGAAGCTGAAGGAAATGCTGGAATTATTGATATTCGTTTAAAGAAGGATAAAAGTATAGGCGCTAATGGTTCGATAAGTGGTACTTACACACAAGGAGAGTTAAGTCGTTATAATATTAATGGAAGTGGAAACTATCGTAATAAAAAAATGAATGTTTTTGGTGCTTTAGGGTATAATGTATCCGATAATTTTCACAATATTCAATTCCAAAATAGACAAAGTGGTTTATTTATGAATGAAATTAACGATACACAAAACAATAGAGATGGGTATAACTTTAGAATTGGAACAGATTTTTTTATTCATAAAAACCATACAGTAGGTTTTGTTGTAGGAGGACGAAATATTAATGGCGAAGAGATTAGCTTTAATAAAATTGCTATTTCCAAGCAACAAACAATAACCACGATTGATAGTATATTGGTTGCCGAAAACAGGGGAGATAATAGCCAGGTTCAAGGCACTTATAACATTAATTATCGGTTTATCAATAAAAAAGGACAAAGCCTTGATATTGATTTAGATTACGGAACATACAAAAATAAAAATGAACGATATCAACCAAATATTTATTATGATTCAGCCGAAGACAGCATTTTAACCAAAATAATTAGCAGTTTTGATACTCCTATTGATATTGACATTTATACTGTTAAACTTGATCATGAAAGAACAATTGGAAAAGGAAAATTAGGAATAGGAACAAAATACAGTCGTGTAGAAACCAATAATACATTTAAAGTTTTTGATGTTGTAGATGATGTTTCTATTATCAATAATTCACTTTCTAACCTTTTTGATTATGAAGAAAACGTTTATGCAGGCTATGTTAGTCTCTCTCACCCCTTAGGAAAAAAGTTTAATGTAATTGGTGGCATAAGAGCTGAACAAGCCATTGCTACAGGAAATTTAACTTCATTTTCACCAAACTTACAAGAACCTCCTGTTGATTTAGAATATTTAAGTTGGTTTCCTAATGCAGGAATTACTTATAAAGTTTCTAAAAAAAACAGCTTAGCATTAAATTATGGAAGAAGAATTAATCGTCCTGATTATAACGTATTAAATCCTTTTAGAACACAATTGAGTGAACTTTCTACAGCTAAAGGGAACCCTTTTTTAAAACCTGAAATAGTTAATAATATTGAATTAGGTTATACTTTAGCTTACAAGTATAACTTTAAAATAGCATATAGCCGAACCAACGATAAAATAACTCGATTAATTGGCCCTGACGATACTGACCCTAGAGCTGGTTTCATTTCTTGGGATAATTTAGCTACAGAAGAAGTGATAAGTGCTAATGCTAGCTTACCTTTTGATATTATAAAGAAAAAATGGAGTGTTTTTATTAATCTAAGTGCTTCTTATATAGATAATCAAGCTGATTACGGAAATGGTGCTGTTGTTGATATCCAAAATTTTAGCTATACCATTTTTCAGCAACACACTTTTAATTTACCAAAAGGTTTTAAAGCCGAAATTTCGGGTTACTACTCAGGTCCTGGAGTTTGGGGAGGAGTTTTTAAGTATGATGCTAACTGGTCCGTTGGCGCAGGAATATCAAAAGAATTCTTTAAAAAGAAATTAAAAGTACGTATAAATGCAAACAACATTTTCAACCAAATTGGATGGAAAGGGTTTTCAGAGTTTAATGGTTTAAGATCTACCGGAAGCGGATATTGGGATAGCCATAACATTAGTTTAAGTTTAAGCTATAACTTTGGTAATCAGAAACTAAGATCTAGAAAACGAAAAACAGGAATTGAAGCTGAATCTAATCGAGTAAAATAGATTTATTCTACTAAAACTTCTTATTCTTAATTTTTCATTCTAAATATCTTATTCTACCTTTGTCATTATGGGAAAAGAATTAAGAATAGTTTTTATGGGAACTCCCGATTTTGCGGTAGAATCTCTAAAAATTTTAGTTGAAAATAATTACAACATTGTTGGAGTTATTACTGCTCCAGACAAGCCTGCTGGGAGAGGTCAAAAAATAAATCAATCTGCAATTAAAAAATATACTGTTACCAATAATCTAAAAACATTACAACCAACAAACCTAAAATCTGAAGAGTTTTTAACTGAATTAAAAGCTTTGGATGCGAACCTTCAAATTGTAGTCGCTTTTAGAATGCTTCCTGAAGTTGTTTGGGATATGCCACAATTAGGCACATTCAACTTACATGCCTCACTCCTACCTCAGTATAGAGGCGCTGCGCCAATTAATTGGGCAATTATTAATGGAGAAAAAGAAACTGGTGTTTCTACTTTCTTTTTACAACATAAAATTGATACAGGAGATATTATTGCTCAAGAAAAAGTTGCCATTAAAGAAAATGAAACTGCTGGTGAGTTACACGATAAGCTAATGAATATTGGATCTCAATTAATCTTAAAAACTACTCAAGATATTAAAGAAAATAAGATTACAACTTTTCCTCAAAATGAAAACCAAGAATTAAAAGAAGCCTTTAAAATTTTTAAACCATTTTGCAAGATTGATTGGAATAAATCAACAACAGAAATACATAACCATATTAGAGGGTTAAGTCCTTACCCTACAGCTTTTACTGAACTTAAAAACAAAACGACTGGTGAAATTATTTCTTGTAAAATTTTTAAAACAGAAATAATAAACGAAGAACACTCTCTAGCTATTGGAAAGATCATCGCTTCAAAAAAAGAATTAAAAATTGCAGTTAAAATTGGTTATATCAACATATTAGAACTACAAGTAGCTGGTAAAAAAAGAATGGAACTTACAGCTCTTTTAAATGGATTTGATTTTACTAATTATATCATAAATATTTAAAAAAATATGTTAAATTATTGATAATCAAAACTTTTTTTTATCTTTAATGTTATTTTTTTTATGAAAAAGAACTGTTTATATTTATTCCTTATTGTTTTTACAACTTTTTCATGCTCAAAAGAGGCTACAATCACTCCTATTAATCCAGAACCCGAGCAACCAATAATCCCCGAAGTTTTTAACCCTATTTACAACACATCTAACAGCGGTTTATTAAGCAATATTATTAATGATATTAAATTTGATGGAACTCTTGCTAAAATTTCTACAAATAATGGCTACACTACATTTAATGGCTCTAATTGGAATACATTAACCACTAGCAACTCAATGCTCCCTTCTAATAAAATAAATTGCACCATTACAAATGGGTCTACTACATGGATAGCTACAGATGGAGGTTTAGTAGCTTATAGTGGTTCTACAATGACTATTTATAATACAGGCAACTCGCCTATTCCCGCAAATAAAATTAGGAGCTTAGAGATCGATAATATGGGTAATGTTTGGATTGGGACTTTTAGTGGGGGCGGTTTAGCTAAGTTTGACGGAATTAACTGGAATATTTATACCCCTTCAAACTCTGGATTGCCTAACAATTCTCTTTCTGCAATAAAATCAGATAATCTTGGTAATATATGGTTAGCTACAGCTTCTGGAATTTCTAAATTTGATGGAATTAATTTTACTAATTACAATGTATCTAACTCTCCTCTACTTAATAATAGTGTTTTTAGTATAGCTATTGATAATAATATTGTTTGGATAGGTTCTAATGGCGGTTTATCTAGATTTGATGGAATTAACTGGCAAAACTATACGATGCAAAATTCAGGCTTACCTTTAAATTTAATCCGTTCTATTGTACTAGAGTCTGCAAATAATTTATGGATTGGAATGGCTGGTCAAGGGATAGCAAATTTTAATTCTACAAATAACTCTTGGACTCATTTTAATGCTAACAATACCAACCTCCAAAACAACTTTGTAAATGCAATTACGATTGCTCCTGACAATAAAAAATGGCTATCAACCGAAAACGGGATAGCCATTAAATAATTCTCTAAGTCCAGTCATTAAAACTTAAAAGAAATACCAAATTCATTATCTTTAATTAAAATAAAAATATTGCACCTAGTATTGGTAATACTATTAAAAAAAACCAAAATAAGTATGCATGTATATTGGGTGGTTTTTCTGTGCTCATTAAATAAATTATTGTTATGTAAGACGTATTTTTTTATACAATGATTGTCTTATTTGTTAAATTTTGACAAATAAAAAAGAGACCAAACTTAAGTCTACCCTCTTTTTTATTATAATCCTTTTAAATTATTCTTTAATAAATTTTATATTCTGAAATGCATTACCATCACTTACCCTAAGGAAATACATCCCTTTAGAAATCTCTGCTGTTGGCAAATTAAACTTGTTACTTCCTTCTTGAAGATTATACGCTTTTACAATAACTGTTCTACCCATTGCATCATAAATAATTATTTCTGCAGTTCCAGTTGCATTAGAATTAAACGTTAAAAAGCTATTATTTAATACTGGGTTAGGAAAAACAACTATATCACCAAAACTAGAGAGTATATTTACTGCTACAGTATTAGAATACTCCTGTCCTCCATCAAAATCAGTCTGCTTAAGTCTATAATACGATGTACCATTAAAAGGTTCATGATCTTTTAAGTTGTAACTATTTATATTAGATGAATTTCCAGCTCCATCAAC
>JAESTF010000121.1 GCA_016763795.1 Flavobacteriales bacterium | reverse complement strand
TCTATTTGCTGATTGGGACATTATTGAAGCCAAAACCAAAAAGATTTTAGATTCTGTAAAAGGAATTGATGGACACATTTTTAACTTAGGACATGGTATTTTACCGGGAACACCTGTAGAGAATGTAAAACAGCTCTGTAAGTTTGTTCATGAGTATACGAGGAAGTAAATAATTATTTTGTGACAAGTTTATTAGCTTTACTAACAAAGTAATTTGAAAGCTCCTATGAAAAAAATGCTCCTCCTCTTAGTCATTCTATTTGTATCAACATTTGGGATAACCACTAAAGCTCAAAAGAATGTTATAAAAGCTAACATCTTTAGCCCAATTGTTAATACAAGCTCTTTTTTTATGAAAGATCTATTAGTGAAAAAACTTCAGTTCAACTAGGATTTTACTACACTTGGTCTCGCCCCAATTTTAATGTTTGGGGTGGTACTGACACTAAATGGAGTGGCTATGGTATTACACCTGAATTTAGATATTACCCTTCAGGAAATGGGTTAGATGGATTTTATCTTGCTCCTTTCTTTAGGTATGAACAATTTAAAACCAATGTAACCAGTCAATACGGAACTTACGACTCTAACGGCAACTATACAAGTAACTATGATCAATACTTACTTATCGAATCAGCTTTCGGTGGAGGCTTCTTGTTAGGACGACAATGGATTATAGCAGAGTTTATTTCTATTGACTCATTTATTGGTCCTTGTTTAATTAATAGGTCTACTACAACAACTAATAACAACACATCTCCATACAGTCAAGATCAAACAACTAATATCGGTCTTAGGTTTGGCCTTACTATTGGAGTTGCTTTTTAATTAATATTCAGAAACAAAAACTTCAACCTTTTCGAACTTCTTAGTAGTATATTTCCATAATTAAGATAGCTTCATTATTCATTCCTGGTAATGACGTATATTCACAACATAATAGATAATAAACACTTCTGGATCCTTCTTTGGATACATATACACGTTTCTCAAAACGGAAGAGAACAATTTCAAAAGAACATAATATTCAATAACTTTCTATACCTAAGAAATTAGTAGTCGAAAAGAATTTAAATAGTCATATCCATTGGCTAAAAATAAAGCAAACACAAGAAAATATCATTAATAATATTATTCACGTAATTAACTATATAAAAATAAAAGTAGGGTAATTAGGTTTTCGTACGGTAATATTATAGAAAGAGGGAAATTGAAAGGTGAAACACTGCTTTTTTCAATTAACAGTAATAATTTTTAGTTAATATTTATCATTGTACCCCTTAAATCACCTAGAACTATCTTATGCTATAATTTAGTTTTAGGTGGTTATTTAAAATAAAAAAATAATATTATATGTTATAATGAAATAAACCTTAAGCATATTTTTCTTAGTAAAGAAAAGTGATAATTTCGCACAATTATTATTACTTGTTTTCAATTATTAAAACCAACAAGCTTTACTATTTAAAGTATAAAATATTGACTAAAGAAGAATTTAAAAATATCTACAATCAATATTTTGATACCATCAGAAGGTATATCTATTACAAATCTGGTAATAGTGATTTAGCTACTGATATTGCTCAAGAAACTTTTATTAAAGTGTGGGAAAAGCAATTTGATTTTAAATCGAAAAAAATTGTTCCATTACTTTATAAAATATCTAGCGATCAGTTTGTTAATCATATTAGAAGAGAAAGTGTTGAGAAGGAATATTTAAAAGAATTTAAATTTAACTTTATAGAAGGAAAGAGAGATAACATTTTAGAATATAAAGAACTAAAGCAAACCTATGAAAATGCACTAATTAAGCTATCCGAAAAACAAAGAGAGGTATTTTTAATGAGCAGGTTAGAAGAGTTAACTTACAAAGAAATTGCCTTAAGGTTAGAAATTACAGTTAAAGCTGTTGAAAAAAGAATGAGTATAGCTTTGTCAGAATTAAAGAGGCAATTAATATATGATGAAAACTAATAGTACATATAATTCAAAAAAATCGAAAGAAGATGAATTCTTTCAGGAAATTGATGTTCCTTTTTCTAACAGTAAAGAGGATGCATGGAATGACTTTTCTAAAAAAATTCAGACACTACAACCAACTACAAAAAGTGTAAAGATTATTTCAATGTCTTTTTATAGAGTTGCTGCTGCTGTTCTTATTCTAGTTACCTGTACTACGCTTTACCTAAAAAACATAGAAAAAACTATCCTATGTGAAAAAGGCACCCATATTAACCATGTACTTCCAGATGGTTCTTTAGTTGCATTAAATGCAGCATCTTCTATATCTTACCATCCATATTGGTGGTATTTTAATAGAGAAGTATTACTTGATGGAGAAGCGTTTTTTAACGTGAAAAAAGGGCAAAAATTTTCTGTTATATCCAACAACAAAATAACAGAAGTATTGGGGACTAGTTTTAATATTTATGCAAGAAATAATCACTATGACGTATTTTGTAAAACTGGTAAAGTAAAAGTTTCTAATTCAAAAATAGAATTAACCATTGTTCCAGGAGAACTAGCTATATTAAATACTAAAAATGGGAAAGTAGAAATAGCTGAAGAAAAGAAAATACTTTCATGGCAACAGAATAAATTCATTTACAATGCAACACCATTAAAAGATGTTTTTGAGGAAATTGAAAGACAATACAACACTACAATTCATGTAAATTTACACGCACACTCTAAATACATATTTACAGGCTATTTTATAAAAAAAATACCTATTGATTCTACCATCCAAATGATAGGTAATAGGTTTAACCTTCAGGTTGAAAAAAATGATAGTAATCAATACATCGTTTCTGCAAAAATATAGATCTGTAGCCTTTTAGGAAATTTAAAAAATATTTTTAAAAAAAAGTAGGGTAAAAAGATTTTCATACGGTATCCCTGTAAGAAAATAAATTCATAAAAAATTGTAACAAACAAGGCAAGTATTCGTCACTCCATCAGATACTAGTAATAATTTAAAAATAATATGAAAAAAATAATAACATGTATGACCTTACTATTAATAGTAAACCATGTTTTTTCACAAGATAAATTTACCATTAGCGGTTATTTAAAAGATAAAGCTGATGGTGAAGCGTTAATTGGAGCTACTATTTATGTAAGCGAAATAAAATCAGGAACTGTGGCTAATATTTATGGTTTTTATTCGCTTACCCTACCTAAAGGGAAATATACTATTACAACATCATATATAGGCTATACTCCAGTTATTCATTCTATTGAATTAACAGAAAACATCAAACTAAGCCTCGAACTCGAAAATGCTTCACATGCTCTCGAAACATTTGAGGTTAGTGCCGAAAAAGAGAAAAAAAATGTTGATGAAACAGAAATGAGTACTGTTACACTCAGCATGGAGAAAGTAAAAAAAATCCCTGCACTTTTTGGTGAAGTAGATATTTTAAAAACAATTCAACTACTCCCTGGCATTCAATCAGGTGGAGAAGGCACAACAGGATTCTTTGTTAGAGGTGGTTCTTCCGACCAAAACTTAATTTTATTAGATGAAGCTCCTGTTTATAATCCTTCTCATTTTTTAGGGTTTTTCTCCGTTTTTAATCAAGATGCTATCAAAGATTTAAAAATTTATAAAGGAGGAATCCCTGCTAGATATGGAGGAAGATTATCCTCCCTATTAGATATTCACATGAAAGAAGGAAATACTAAACGAATGAGTGTTTCTGGAGGAATTGGAATTATTTCTAGTAGACTTACATTAGAAGGTCCTATAAAAAAAGATAAAAGTTCTTTCATCATTTCTGCCAGAAGAACTTATGCCGACCTATTTCTGAAACTATCTCCAGACAGTAATTTACGACAAAACCAGCTTTACTTTTATGACTTAAATGCAAAAGTAAATTATCAACTTAATGAAAATAACAGAATCTTTTTATCTGGGTATTTTGGTCGAGATGTTTTTAAATTTTCCAAAGAATTTGCAATGAACTGGGGAAATGCAACTGGGACATTACGTTGGAACCACCTCTTTTCAAATAAATTATTTTCCAATTTTACATTAATCTATAGTAATTTCGATTATAACTTAGGTGTACCTGAAGGTACCGAAGCGTTTGAGTGGACCTCACGAATAATAGATAAAAATGCAAAAGCTGATTTTACTTTTTATGCTAATCCAAAAAACACTATTCGGTTTGGTTTAGGAACCATACATCATACATTTAAACCAGGAGATGTAAAATCTATAGGGAACAGTAGTATTTTTAATGATTTCACGCTATCAAATAAATACGCTTATGAACATTCTGCGTATCTGAGTAACGAACAAAATATTTCTTCAAAAATTAAAGTTCATTACGGGTTAAGAGCCTCTTTATTTCAAAATATAGGAACAGATACCTCTTACGCTTTTAATACTTCTAATCCGAATAGTTATCAAGTTAATGATACCATAACTAATAAAAGTGGAGCATTTAACAATTATTTTAACCTTGAGCCAAGGTTAAGTATAAGGTACCTATTAAATTCTAAATCTTCTGTTAAAGCTACTTATAATCGCATGACCCAGTATTTACACCAAGCCAATAATTCTACGTCTTCATCTCCATTAAGTATATGGTTTCCTAGTTCAAGAATAGTTAAACCACAACTAGCCGATCAAGTTGCTTTAGGATATTTTAGAAATTTTAAAGACAATATTTTTGAGACATCTGTAGAAATTTATTATAAAAAAATGCAGAATACTATAGATTTTAGAGATCATGCAGAGTTATTATTAAACAAATATTTAGAAGGTGAATTACGATTTGGAGATTCATATTCGTACGGAATTGAACTCTTATTAAGAAAACAAAAAGGTCAATTTACAGGTTGGATTGGATATACTTATTCTGAAACAAAGCGTGAAATTCCTGAAATTAATAACGGCAAGGCATATTTTGCACCTTATGATAGAACACATGATATCTCAATTGTAGCTTCTTACGATTGGAGTGAACGAGTTAACATTTCAAGTAATTGGGTTTTCTCTACAGGTCAAGCCATAACTGTACCAACTGGCCGATTCGAATATAGAGGAAATATTATACCTGTATTTTCTGACAGAAATGCTGAACGAATGCCAACCTTTCACCGGTTTGATATTTCGCTTACTTTGGAGGGTAAAAAATGGAATGAAAAACCAGCTAAAAAGAACGGTAAAAAAAGATGGAGATATGAAAGTAACTGGAATTTTTCTATCTACAATGTTTACCGTAGGCAGAATGCTTTTTCTATTGTATTTAAACAAAACCAAGACAATCCAACAGTTACAGAAGCGCGTATGATTTATTTCTTTGAAATAATTCCATCTATTTCTTATAATTTTAAATTTTAATCTGATGATGAAAAAAAAATATATCTTATTTGTAACAATTATAATTAGTCTTTTCTCTTGTGAGAAACCAATTGATTTTGATTTAAATAACCAAGAGAATTCTAGACTGGTTGTGGAAGGTAGTGTAACAAATCAAACTAAAGCCCATACCATTAAACTAACTCGTACTTCAAGTTATTATGAAAACCAACCTGCGCCTAAAGAAGTTGGAGCGACTGTTACTATTTTTGACGGAACCAGCATTCACACACTATCCGAAATATCAGATGGTATTTACCAAACAGCAACAACATACAAAGGTGAAGTTGGCAAAACGTATACCTTAAACATCACAACCAATAATGATAATTTTTATACCGCTTCTTCTAACTTAGTTGCTGTTGCAACAATAGATACTGTTCTTTTTAATGTAGACACTGATTTTGATGATGAAGAGGTATTAATTCTCGAGCATTATGGCCCTGAACCTAACGAAGAAGGGAACAACTATATGTGGTTAGTTGATATTAATGGAATAAATTACACTGAGGATATTGCAACAACCATGTTTGTAACCGATGAACATGTTAACGGGAACTATATTGATGGATTTGAATTTCAAGAAATTTTATTAGAAGAGTTACCCAATACGGACACCTTAAAAGTTACCGTTGAGATGCATTCTATTTCAAGAAAATATTACGATTTTTTAGTAGCAATTGCACTAGAAACAGAATTTAATGGAGACTTGTTTTCAGGCCCTCCAGCAAATATCCCTTCAAACATTAGTAATGGTGGATTAGGTTTTTTCATTGCTTCTGCTGTTACTACAGAATATATTGAGATTAGTACTCCATAATTATAAATAATAGGTTTATAGAATTTAAATTAGTTTTTAAATTAATGATGTGATATATTTGCAATATATTCGCACCCAATTATTTAAGCACTACTATGACTACTAAAAAAACCTTTGTAATAATTACTATTGCACTAATTTCCTTATCCTTTAAAGGAGGTAAAAAAGCATATGTTGTATTTGATGATTTAGGTGGAAAATCTAATTATGAAAAAATTTTAAAAAAGGCAGAAAAAGCTGATATTATTCTTTTTGGAGAACTACATAATAACCCTATTAGTCATTGGTTAGAATTAGAGTTAACCAAAGATATTTTTGAGCAAATAAATCCTAATATTGTTTTGGGTGCAGAAATGTTTGAAGCAGATGACCAATTAATTATTAATGAATATTTAGGTGGACACTATAGTTATAATACTTTTAAAAAGGAAGCAAAACTTTGGCCTAACAACTCAACAGACTACCAACCTTTGTTAGATTTTGCATTAGGAAATCAACTAACGTTTATAGCTACTAATGTTCCTAGAAGATATGCAAACATGGTTTACAAAGGAGGTTTTAAAGCTTTTAATCATATTAATGATGAAGCAAAAAAGTACATTGCTCCACTACCTATTAAATATGATAAGAATTTACCCGGTTATAAAAAAATCGTGAAAATGGCTGGAGGTCATGGTGGTGATAACCTACCAAAAGCCCAAGCGGTAAAAGATGCTACAATGGCTCATTTTATTTTAAAAAATTACCGAGAAGGAAGCACTTTTATTCATTACAATGGTTCTTATCATTCTAATAACTTTGAAGGAATTATGTGGTATTTAAAACAAGCCAATCCTGATTTAAAAATTCTAACCATTAATTGTGTTGAGCAAAAAGAGTTAGTTAAGCTAGAGGAAGATAACAAAAGCACTGCGCATTTTATTATTGCTATACCAGAAACTATGACTAAAACTTATTAAAAACCATAAAAAAAGGCAGATGATAAATATCATCTGCCTTTTTTTATGGTTTAAAATTTGAATTAATCTACAAATAACTTAGTAGAATATTCAGATCCATCTGTTATTATTTTCACAATATAAACACCTGATTTTAAGTTAGAAATATCAAACTTACTGGTTGTTCCGTTAGCAATAATATTTTCAGTAAACACTGCTTCTCCAATTACATTGTAAATTGAAATATTAGTTGTTACTCCATTTAAAGGCAAACTAATTTTTAACTCATCAGAAGCTGGATTTGGATAAACAGATACATTTTCTTGAGTTAAAACATCATTTACATTAGTAGCTATAGGCAAGCAATAAATCAAACTTCCATTAAATGTTCTTGGAGAATTATTCAAGTTAAAAGGCCACTGCCCTCCATCTCCTTCTAAAATAGACAAATCTGAATTAGAAGCTAAAACAGTTCCAACTGCTGTTCCATCAGTATAAGAGAATATTGCTCCTGAAGCAGTCGCTGTAACATAAAATGCGTGAGTACTACCTCCTAACATTGTATAAGAAAGATTAACAGGTACCTCAACAGGAACACCTGGACCAGCACCAACAACTACAGCCGAATCTAAAAATATCCAGCCTGCCGAACTTATTTGATTACCTACAAAAGTTCCTACTCTTGTATAAATTGCAATATTAACTGTTGCAGTAACTGTTACTGAAAAAGTTTCAACAATTACATCATTAGTAACAACAACATCAAACATATTTCCATCAAAGTTATTCCCTCCGGCAACTGGTGCATTTAAAGCATTTGTACATACAGCCATCATTCTTTCTACATTCCCTGCAGGATTAACTTCTCTTGAAGCTGTTTGTTTTAAAATTTCTGTTGTTTCATCAGCAGTAAAAATTTTAGTGTTGGACTCAACATCTGTTTGTGCAAACGCAGTAAAACTAAATGTAACAATGAAACTTAAAGTAATTAATTTAAAGTAATTTTTTTTCATATCTATTTTTTAATGATTTATAAGAAACAAAAATAATTTATTTTTACTAAAAAATCACTATTATTGGATTCTTAACTTATAAATTGTTAAAAAACATCTACTGGCACATATAAAAAAGATGGATATTTTATGATTGTAAAGATTCTAATTGCTGTTCACTTCCTTCCCAATCTTTCATTGCTTGCTCTAACTCTTTTTTTATGGCATTATAACCATCCATTAATTCCTCAGAATAAGCTGTAGGATCTAACAATTTTTGATTCATTTCTTCAACCTTAGCTTCTAATTCTTCAATTAGCTTCTCCAATTTATTTACTCTGTTTTGAGTTTTTTTAATGTCTTTATCTTTTTGCTTCCGCTCTTCGTAGCTTAACTTATGAGTAGAATCTGCTTTTTGTTTTTTCTCAACTACTTTCTCTTTATGCTCAAATTCTCGAATTGTTTTTGCTTTTTTTGTTTCTAAGAATTCATAAACACCACCTAAAAATTGTTTGACATTTCCTCCACTAAACTCATACATTTCTTCAGTTAACCCATCTAAGAAATCCCTATCGTGAGAAATTACAATCAATGTTCCATCATAATCCATTAAAGCCTTTTTTAACACATCTTTAGATCTAATATCTAAGTGGTTGGTCGGCTCATCTAAAATCAACAAATTAGCAGGTTCCAATAACAATTTACACAAAGCAACTCTTGCTCGTTCACCACCCGAAAGCACTTTCACTTTTTTAGTAATTTCTTCTTCTCCAAACATAAAAGAGCCCAACAAAGCTCTCACACGTTTTCGGATTTCACCATGAGCTGCCTCATCAATTGTTTCAAAAACTGTTTTGTTTTTATCTAATTCTTCTGCTTGGTTTTGGGCAAAATAAGCCATTTCAATATTATGCCCTATTTTCAATTCACCTTCATGCTCTATTTCTCCAACTAAAGCTCTAATCATAGTCGTTTTCCCTTCCCCATTTTTACCTACAAAAGCTATTTTTTTACCTCTTTCAATAAAATAATTAACCCCACTAAAAACTTGATTATCTCCGAATGCTTTACCAACTTCATTTGCTTCTACAGCCACCTTTCCAGAGCGTGGTGCTGGCTGAAAAGAAAATTGCATAGATGCAGTGTCTTCTTCTTCAATCTCAATTCTATCTAATCTATTCAGTTGTTTAATTCTACTCTGAACCTGTACAGCTTTACTTGCTTTAGATCGAAATCGTTCAATAAATTTCTCAGTATCTTGAATTTGTTTTTGTTGATTATTATAAGCTGCTAATTGTTGGTCTCTACGTTCTTGTCGTTGATCCAAATACTTTGAATAATACGTTTTATAATCATAAATTTTTCCTAAAGAAATTTCAATGGTTCTATTGGTTACACTATCTAAAAAAGCTTTATCGTGAGAAACCAGTACTACTCCTCCACTATAAACCTTCAAAAAATCTTCTAACCACTGTATCGATTCTATATCTAAATGGTTAGTTGGCTCATCTAGCAATAAGACATCAGCATTCGATAATAAAATTTTAGCTAATTCAATTCTCATTCTCCAACCACCACTAAAATCATCTGTTAAACGCTCAAAATCAATAGCTGTAAACCCTAAACCTTTTAATATAGTTTCGCAATTTGCATCAATATCAAAACCACCAAGCATACCTATTCGCTCATTAAAATCGCTTAGTTCATTCAACATTTCCATGTAGCTGTCCGATTCATAATCAGTTCTTACAGCCAATTGCTCATTAATCTCGTCTATTTTAGCATTAATCGTATTTACTTCTTTAAAAACTGATTTAGCTTCTTCCATTACGGTTCTACCATATTCAAAATCCATATCCTGAGGCAAATAACCTATACGATAACCCGCAGGAAAAGAAATGTTTCCTCCATCAGATTCTTCCTCTCTCGCAATAATTTTTAATAAAGTAGATTTCCCAGCTCCGTTTTTACCAACTAAACCTATTCTATCACTATCATTTATAATAAATGAAATTTTGTTAAACAAATAACGTTCTCCAAAATTTACTGTCAATTCATTAATTCCAACCATGTGGCGAAATTAATTAAAGTAAGTGATATTAATCAGGAATTGGTATTGATGAATTGAATATCTTTGTAAATTATTAAACCCTTACTAAAAATGGCCGAAAACCCAAACATGATCAGCAGCATACTAAAATGTAAATGTCCGAAATGTCGTGAAGGATATTTATTTCTTAACAAGAACGCTTTTAAGTATAAAGGATTTTTAGATGTGCACGACAATTGCCTTAAATGCAATCAAGATTTCCAAATTGAAGCAGGGTTTTATTTGGGAGCTATGTTTGTTAGCTACGGACTAACAATAGCTTTAACGGTAGCCATTTTTGTAGCATTTGTTGTTTTAAATGTTTACAGCCTAGTTCCTTTTCTAATTACTGCAGCAATTTGTTTAATAATAACAACACCTTTTATACTTCGTATTTCTCGTTCTATTTGGATCGCTATGGCTGTGAAATATGAACCTAATGCTATTTTAGATTATGCAGCACAAAATAAAAATTAATAAAATAGCTTTTTACCACACTTTAGGTGAAGTTAAAACAGCCCAAACAATTTGGATTGTTTTACATGGTTACGGTTATTTGGCTAAATATTTTATTAGAAAATTCAATCCCATTTTAAATGATAATACAGCGACAATTGCACCTGAAGGTTTGTCTAAATTCTATTTAAATGGAGTTGGCTATGATGGTAAAATGGGTGCCAGCTGGATGACAAAAGACAACCGAGAGACTGAAATTGAAGATTACATTAATTATCTCGACCAGCTTTACAAAACGATAATTGAAGAAAACGAAACGACAGATGTAAAAATAAATGTGATTGGTTTTTCACAAGGTGGTGCAACAGCAAGTAGGTGGATTGCTAATGGAAAATCGAAATGCGATAACATTATTTTATGGTCGAGTGCTTTTCCTGAAGATTTAGATTTAAAATTACTACCTAAAAGCAGCAACACTTTTGTGTTGTTTGGTGATAATGACAAATTCATCAACAAAAAACAAATTAACGATTATGAACAGTTTCTTAATACTTCTGAATTTGATTGCAGCTCATAAAATTTAAAGGAAAGCACGATATACCTAAAGATGTTCTCTTAAAACAAGCTGAACTAAATAATTGGCAATAAAAAAATCTAACTTTGGAATTAAACTTATTAAGAATTATTAAGTCTAATAGACAAACAACTATGTTAGCTGATTCAAGTTACTGATTTATTAAACTCGAACAGAATTTATGAGGTTTATCATTATCTTCTTCTTAATCAACCTTCAGATTTTAAGCGGTCAAAACATGAAGCAAATCAATGTGAAGGTTTCGCCATTAACTAATGGCGAAATTATTTACTCAAAATCAAACAAAGACTCTGTTACAATTACTAATCTTAAATTTTATCTTACAAAATTCTCACTAATTAAATCACTAAAAACTGTTTGGCAAGAAGATAATAGTTATCATTTAATTGATATTTCAGATCCAAAATCTTTATCTTTTATTTTTAACTTATCTGAGAACATTGATTTTGATGAAATTCATTTTTTATTCGGAACAGATAGTCTAACAAATGTTTCTGGCGTAATGGGAGGAGATCTTGATCCTACAAAAGGAATGTATTGGGCATGGAATAGCGGTTATATCAATTTCAAAATAGAAGGGAATAACAACTTAATTCCTTTTGAATTTCATTTAGGTGGCTATGCTCCTCCTTTTCAAACGGCTCAAAAAATCACATTAAAAACCAAT
>JAESTF010000120.1 GCA_016763795.1 Flavobacteriales bacterium | reverse complement strand
TCAGATTTTTCTAAAACGTAATCTCTTACACCTTCAGTAAAAGCATATTGCATATCAGTATCAATATTCATTTTAATAACACCATAACCAATAGCTTCTCTAATTTCTGCTACTGTAGAACCAGACCCTCCATGAAAAACAAAATCAATAGGGTTAACTCCAGTATTGTATTTTTTTTGAATAAATTCTTGAGAATTTTTTAAGATAACAGGAGTTAATTTAACATTTCCTGGTTTATATACACCGTGTACATTTCCAAAAGCAGCAGCAATCGTAAACCTATTACTAATCTTTGATAATTCTTCGTAAGCGTAAGCAACTTCTTCTGGTTGAGTATATAATAGGTTGTTATCAATATCCGTATTATCAACACCATCTTCTTCACCACCAGTAATACCTAGCTCTATTTCTAAAGTCATATCGATTTTACTCATTCTTTCTAAATACCTTTTACATATTGCTATGTTTTCTTCTATAGGTTCTTCTGACAAATCTATCATGTGAGAACTATAAAGAGGCTTTCCTGTTTGTTTAAAGTGTTCTTCACCGGCATCTAATAAGCCATCAATCCAAGGCAGTAGCTTTTTAGCACAGTGGTCTGTGTGTAAAATTACAGGAATACCATAAGCTTCAGCAAGTAAGTGAACATGTTTAGCTCCAGCAATAGAACCTAAAATAGCTGCCTGTTCATTTTCATTACTTAACCCTTTTCCTGCATTGAATTGTCCTCCACCGTTAGAAAATTGGATAATAACTGGTGCGTTTAGTTCTTTTGCGGTTTCCATAACTGCATTCACGGAGTTGTTTCCAACAACGTTAACTGCAGGTAAAGCAAACTTTTTTTCTTTTGCTAATTCAAATACTCTTTGAATATCGTCTCCGGTTACAACACCTGGTTTTATTGTTTTACTCATTCTAAATAAATTTTAGGTCGCCAAAGTTAATATAAAATTGAATTATGAGGTTATTTGTTTAAAAGTTTTTAGAGTTTTAGAATGGATAACCAATACCTAGATTTAATGTTGGATTTCTCCAATTAAGTTTAAATTTTTCAGGAATATCGCTTCCGGGATCTTTAATTTTTGCTGCTAAATCGAATCGAATTAAAAAGAAATTAAAATCTAATCGTAAACCAAATCCAACACCAATAGCAATATCTTTCCAAAATTTATTTGATTTAATTTCTGCATTTACACGATTGGTATCTTCAGAAAGAATCCAAATATTTCCAGCGTCAACAAATGCAGCACCTTCAAATAACTTAGTAATATCAAAACGATATTCAAGGTTTGCTTCAATTTTGAGTTCTCCTATTTGATTTAGTGAGTTTTGGGCTAAGCTATCAGGCAAAGTGCCTGGTCCTAAAGATCTTGCTTGCCATGCTCTAATGCTATTTGCCCCTCCACCATAATAACTTTTCTCAAAAGGAAGTGCATCTAAGTTGCCATAAGGTTTACCGATTCCAATATTTATTCTTTTAACAAACGAAGTTGTTTTTGTTTGCCCATAAGATCTGAAACCTAAATCTACTTTAACAAACTGTGCATATCGTATCCCGAAAAAATTATAACTTTCGCTATCTATATTATCAAAAGGTTTATTTTTTAGCTTGTTAATTCCTGATTGGATGTTTCCTGCAAATTCGAATGTAGCCTTTAAATAATTAAAATCTACAGCTTTATTAACCCTTTGGTTATTGTAAATAAAGGTATAGCTTGTTGAATTAATAAAATGATTTTGGAAACTATTTAATATGAACGGATTACTTTCCTCATCAAGCTTTTTTTGAAAATCAATACTTGGCCTTAAATCAATAACACTAATATTCATAAGGTTAATAAAATGCTTTTTAAAACGAGATTCGTTCCAGAAATAACCAAAAGTAGCTTGAGTTAAGCTTCTTGTGTATTCAGGCCTTGTTTGGAAATTAAGGAGAAGATTTAAGTTAGTTTTAGGATTCATTCTTCTAGAGAATTTTTCTAAACTAATAGGTAGTAAAAACCGAGGGAATTCAAGATTTACTTCTGGCCCGAATTCAAAGGTGTTAAAAATCCCCAAAAACTGATTATCATCCTCTTGGTCATTATTAATAAGTTGTTGTATTTCTAGGCCTCCTTTAAGTTTTACTGTTAGATGTTCGCCCCCTTTAAAAAGATTTTTATTTTGATATATGAAATTACCTTCTATACCTAAATTTCCGCCATTATTTTTACCAATAGCCTCTATAGCAAATGATTTTCTTTTAGAAGGGGTTAAAAATATATTTGTATTTAATTGATTGTTTCCTATATCATCATAAGAAATACTTACATTTTTAAATAAATTTAGTTCAGAAAGGTGCTTGTAAGCGCTTATTTGGTCATTTAGCAAAAAAAGGTTACCCTTTTTCATGCCTATAGAATGGTTTAGCATTCTTGCTCTATATTTTAATTTATCTTCATAATTAACAGAAATTTCTTTAAACGAAAGAGTGTCAAAATGATCAAGACTTTTATTTTTTAAATTTTTACTGATGTAAACATTGATATCATTAATGTAGTATTTATTATGTTTTTTTTTCAATAATGGTATCTTTTAACTCATTCTTAACTTGAGGGTTATTAATGTGTAAGAAAATTGCAATTTCTTTATTTCCAATCGTGCTATCTACTTTATATTTAACATAATCTTTATTGAAATAATAATAGCCCTGATTCTTCATTTCAGTCTTAATTTTATCTCGTTGCTGATTTAATAAATCTACATCAAAAGGATTTCCAGGTTTGAGATCAGCTAATGTCTTTCGCATTATAAAATATACTTTATCTTTAATCTCATCATCAGCAAAAACATATTCAACGCTTTTTATAGTGTATAATGGGCCTGTTTTAATATCGTATTCAACTTTAATTTTATTTTTTTTTATAATTGAAGAGTAAGTTACTTCGTTCTCAAAATAACCTCTTTTACTAGTATAGAGCTTCAGTTGTTTAACCGTTCTATCAGTGAGTAAAGAATCATAGATAACAGGAGCTTCTCCTATGTTTTGGCTAATTATATTGTGTAAACCTAAATGAAACCTAAACAATCCGAGTATTTTTCTATTTGGCTTTTGTTTAATAATACTTGCTATATTATCTTTATCAATTTTCCGGTTATCAATACTTACTTTATTTTTTTGAAGGAATAGCTCATTTGGTTTTACATACTTTGTGGGGTTACAACTGGGAAACAACAATAGAGCGATATATATACATAGAATAGATTTTAACGAATCTTTTATAATGGATTTATAATGCAATTTTCTATTTTTCTATCTTAATGAATTTCTTATGTTTGTAACATAAAAAATAATTACTGCAAAATAACAATTATTAATACTACGAAAATGAAAACAAGTCTTAGATTATTAACTATTTTATTTTTATTAATTACGGTTAATCTAAATGCTCAAGAGGAAGAAAAGCTTACAAAAAAAGAAGCTAAGGTTATGGAAGAAAAAGCGGACCTTAATTTTGAAGAGAAAAATTATATGGAAGCTTTAGACCAATTTACTCAACTATATAACTTTAAGCCTAATGATTTGTATTATAAGTTAATGAGGGGTATTTGTTTAACTTATGATCCAGACCAAAAAGAGAAAGCAATAGAAGTTATAGAACAAGTTAAAATAACAAACCCTGAATATAATTTAGTTAATTTTTATTTAGGGAAGGCCTATGCTGTAAATTATGAATTTGATAAAGCTGTTGGTTTCTTTAATATGTTTTTAACGAGGGCAACACAAGATGATGCAACACAAAAAAGTTTAGCAGCTCAAATGATACAAAACTGTAATAATGCAAAAGAAATTTTAGCTGACACTATTAAACAAAATGTGATAGAAAACATTAAATACCCTATTAATTCTCAGTATTCAGAATATGTTCCTGTTATATCTGCTGATGAATCCGTTATGATTTACACATATAGAGGTATTAAAAGCAAAGGTGCAGATGAAATAGAGCAGTCTATGGGATCTGAAGCTTATACTGAAGATGTTTTTATTTCTTATAAAGAAAATGGTGCATGGACAGAACCAGTGAGTATTGGTGATAATATAAACAGTAAAGATCATGATGCTGCAATTGCACTTTCTGTAGATGGGCAAACATTATTTGTTTACAAAACTGATGGAGGAGGAGATATTTATGTAAGTCATTTGAGTGGAAAAAAATGGTCGAAACCAGTAGCTTTAAAAGGAGATGTGAACAAGAAAAACAGTTGGGAAGGAAGTTGTAGTTTGTCTGCTAATGGTAAATTACTATATTTTACTAGTGATAGAGACGGGGGATTAGGGGGGAGAGACATCTATAAAGCAGAAAAACAAGATGATGGATCTTGGGGTAACGTTGTAAACCTAGGTAATAGTATTAACACTTCGTTTAATGATGATGCTCCTTTTATCCATCCAGATAATATTACGCTATATTTTAGTTCTCAAGGACATACAAGTATTGGGGGGTATGATATCTTTTCATCGGTTTTAGATGGTAATGGGAATTTTGGAGAGCCAAAGAACTTAGGATATCCTATTAATACTATTGATGATAATAGGTATTTTGTATTATCTGCAAGTGGTAAAACAGGATATTATTCTGGTGGTGGAGAAAACAGTATAGGAGAACAAGACATTTTTAAAATTATAACAGGTAAATTAGACCAACCTATTTTAGCATTATTGTTGGGTAAGGTCTATTTCAATGATGTTTTAACAGGTTCAACTATGAATTTGTATCGGCAAGATAATGGAGAATTAGAAGGAACTTACGTTTCTAATACTGAAACAGGGAAATACGTAATGACGTTAACTCCTGGTTCTTATGAGATTGAAGTTGAACTAGAATCAGGAGAGATAGTTAGAGACTCTATTCGATTAAATGATTTAACAGAGTATATAGTTTTACATAAAGATTTTAGAATTTATAGTGATTCTAATATGCTTGCAAATAATGACCCTGATTTACAAGCTGTTTTAGATGCAGAATTGAATAAAACAGGAAAAACGATAGACACATTATTCACAGATAATATTGATACAGATATTGAATTGACTCCAATGGATGCAGGTAGAACATTTACATTAGATAATATTGAATATGATTTTGATAAATCGACTTTACGAGCTGCCTCTAAAGTAGAATTAGACAGGTTACTTGTTATCTTAGGAGAACATAAGGATATTAAAGTAGAGATTAGTAGCCATACAGATGCTAAACGTAATGTTGTAATGGCTAAAAAAATATTTAAACGTAAAGGAATTGTATACACTAAAGAAGCTCATGACAAAATGAGTAAAGCTTATAATAATCGTTTATCGCAACGAAGAGCACAATCTGTTGTTAACTATTTAATAAGTAAAGGTATTGTTAAATCTCGTTTAGTGGCAACTGGTTATGGTGAAGAAAAGCCAAAAGCAACAAATGATACTGACGCAGGAAGACAATTAAACAGACGTACAGAGTTTAAAGTGTTAGAGAAGAAATAATTAAAACTCAAAAACCAATAAAAACAGCTTTAAGTACCTACACTTAAAGCTGTTTTGTTTTAATGATGTAATTGTGAAGTGATACCTAGAAGAATTTTATATATTTGAAGAAACAAAATCTATTAATTATGATTGAAAATAATCAATTGAGCAGAAGCGAAACGACAGTTGAATCAACAACAAATTTTAAAAGTTTCAACTACCCTATAGCATTTGAATTTAAAATAAGCACATTAGCTAACGATTTTACAGCTAAAGATGCAAATGGAAACACGATTGCTTACGTAAAACAAAAAATGTTCAAGTTAAAAGAAGCCATTAATGTTTTTTCAAATGAATCACAAACAGATGTTCTATATACCATCGCTGCAGATAGAATAATTGATTTTAATGCTTGTTATGCTTTTAAAAATGCAAAGGGAATTGAGCTTGGTAAAGTTGGAAGAAAAGGAAGAAAATCACTACTTAAAGCGCACTATGAAATATTTGATACCAACAACGACAGTCATGATTATACTACTTCAGAAGAAAACCCTTGGGCAAAAGTAGGGGATGCTCTTTTAGGAGAAATACCGCTTTT
>JAESTF010000119.1 GCA_016763795.1 Flavobacteriales bacterium | reverse complement strand
TTTTCAACGGAAAAAAAAAAACAACTACTATTTATGTACCACATAGAAACTCTGGCAGAGAACAAAGTCAAGGAAAAATACTATCTGCAGAAGATGCAGCATTGATTAAAAAATTGACAGGAGTTAACGAAGTAAAAGCTATAGAGTTTTTGTCATCTGACTTATTAAGAACTGGCCTAATAAAAGATAGAGTTCCTAAATTATATACTCCATTAGCACCTGCTGAAACGGGAACAGATAGTAGAGACGAATTATTATATGGTCAAGCAAGAGCAGCTTCAGATCCTTGGGACGGACAAGCATCTAGAGAAGCACATTTTAAAAAATTGTTGAATGAACGTTTTCCTCAATTTGAAATTCGAGATTTGTCTCCAACATTAGATGCTATGCGTTTGATAAAAAGCTCAAAAGAAATTGAGTTAATTCGTAAAGCAACAGAAATTGCTGGTTTGGCAATTATAGAGGCCATGAGATCTACAAAAGCAGGTGTTTATGAATATCAATTAGACGCCGCTGCAAAATATATTTACTACCAACATGGAGCTCAGGGTGATGGTTATGCTGCAATTATTGGTGGTGGAACCAACGCATTTATGGGACATTACTTTCAGAAAAAAGATGTATTGAAAAATGGCGATTTAGTCTTAATGGATTATGCTCCAGATTACAACTATTACACAAGTGATGTGACTAGAATTTGGCCAGTAAATGGAAAATATAACAAAGCACAGACAGCTTTGTACGAATATATTGTTGCATATAGAGATGCACTATTTAAATATATAAAACCTGGAGTTACTTCTAACTATGTTTTAGATAAAGCTGCAACAGGCATGAAAGTCTATTTAAAAGGAAAAACCTTTGCAAATTCAACTCATTTAAAAGCAGTACAAAACGGAATTAAATTTAGAGGACATTTTCAACATCCAGTTGGAATGGGAGTTCATGATGTTGGAAGAGTTCGTGGAGTTACTTTGCAAGAAGGAATGGTTTTTACCATTGATCCAATGATATGGATTCGAGAAGAACGTTTATATATTAGAATTGAAGATGTCGCTGTTGTTACAAAAACGGGTGTCGAGAACCTAAGTGCATTTGTTCCTACTTCAATCAAAGAAATAGAAAAAACTATTAATGAAAAAGGAATCACGGAGTTTAGACCTGCCAACAATTTACCATTGAAAAATTGAAAAAATATACATCTATATTACCAATAATTGTAATTTCTCAGTTTTGTTGTACATCTCTTTGGTTTGCTGGTAATGGTATAATGAAGGAGCTTATTACAAATTTTCACCTCAACAGTAGTGCTTTAGCACATTTAACCTCTTCTGTTCAATTTGGATTTATTATTGGCACGTTGCTTTTTGCGATATTAACAATTGTAGATCGTTTTCCTCCTTCAAAAGTATTCTTTTTTAGCGCCTTGCTTGGAGCCCTATTTAATATTGGTATTCTATGGAAAGGAAATAGTTTAGAAAGTTTAATTGTTCTTCGTTTTTTAACAGGTTTCTTTCTTGCTGGAATTTATCCTGTAGGAATGAAAATAGCTGCAGATTATTATGACAAAGGACTTGGGAAATCTCTTAGTTTTTTGGTTGGAGCATTGGTCTTAGGAACTGCTTTTCCTCATTTAATGAAAGGGGTAATCGATGCGATTTCGTGGAAACACATACTATTTACAACTTCATTTATTGCTGTACTTGGCGGAATGTTAATGCTATTTTTTGTTCCGGATGGACCTTATAGAAAACCATCAAAAAGTATTAACTTATCTGCTTTTTCTAGAGTGTTTCAAAATACTAATTTTAAATCTGCCGCTTTTGGGTATTTCGGACACATGTGGGAATTATATACCTTTTGGGCATTTGTTCCAATTCTATTAGACACATACAGTAACTTGTATCCAAACACAACATTTAACATTTCGATTTTATCTTTTTTTATTATTGGAATTGGAGGGCTTGGCTGTGTCTTTGGCGGTTATCTTTCCCAAAAATATGGAACAAAAAAAAATTGCATTTATAACATTGTTTTTATCTGGCTTGTGCTGCGTGTTTTTACCCTTAATTTTCAGGGTGGATAACGAAAACTTATTCGTTCTTTTTCTCCTTTTTTGGGGCATAGTAGTAATTGCAGATTCTCCTCTTTTCTCTACTTTAGTTGCCCAAAATGTCAACCCAGAAATAAAAGGTACAGCTTTGACAATTGTTAACTGTATTGGGTTTTCAATTACAATTATTAGTATTCAATTAATTAATAGTCTTAGAGAAATGTCAGATTCAAATAACATTTATTTAATTTTAGCAATAGGTCCAATTTTTGGGTTGATTTCTTTAGGTAGAAAAACATATAATAAAACTTAGCTTAATATCTCCAAAAACGTCTTTCTAGAAATTTCTTTTGCTCCTAAGCTCGCCAAATGATCATTATATACTTGGCAATCTATCAGTTGGTACTTGTGATTTTGTACTAAATGAATAAATGCCAATTTGGAGGCATTACTTATTAAACTAAACATGCTTTCTCCACAGAAAACACCGTTTCCTAAATCAACACCATACAAACCACCTACCAATACTTGTTTTTTAGTATCGGCATCATAAAACCAAACTTCTATTGATTTTGCAATTCCTTTTTTATGTAAGTTGATATAGGCCTGCTGCATATCGTCCGTAATCCAAGTTCCAAAATCATCATTTCTAAGAATGTGCTTACAATTGAAAATCACTTCGCTAAAAGCCGTGTTTTCTGTAATTGTAAAATTTCCTTTTTTAATGAGCTGTTTCATTGATTTTGAAACCTTCAAATCTTTTGGAAACAACACCATTCGCTCTGGTGGACAGTGCCAAATTATGGGTTCACCATCAGAGTACCAAGGAAAAATTCCGATCTGATAGGCCAGTAATAATCTTTCTTCAGACAAATCTCCACCCAAAGCAATGACACCTTCTTCTGAAGTTGTTTCGGGTTTTGGGAATTCGACTTTATCTGTTAACCAGATCATAAAAATTATTACTTTTTAAGAACTGCTAAAATAGCAAAGATTTACCTATTTTAGTCTTATCAATTTATCATCCTTATGAAAAAATTACTTTTACTGTCTTTAGTTTCTATGCTATTATTAAATTGTTCATCAGAAGAAAAGGCGCAACAAAAACCCAACATCATTTATTTTTTGGCCGATGATTTAGGCTATGGAGAAATTGGTGTTTTGGGGCAACAAAAAATTAAAACTCCAAATATTGATGCCTTAGCAAAAGGCGGAATGTTATTTACACAACATTACTCTGGTGCTCCAGTTTGTGCTCCAGCCCGGTATTCATTTTTAACAGGAAAACACATGGGGCATTCTTATATTAGAGGAAATGATGAATGGACAGAACG
>JAESTF010000118.1 GCA_016763795.1 Flavobacteriales bacterium | reverse complement strand
TTTTTAAGTGCTGCCGAAGATAAATGGAAAATACAAAATGGATTGGTAATGTTGTTACCTCATGGATATGAGGGACAAGGAGCTGAACATTCTAGTGGAAGAATGGAACGTTTTTTACAAATGTGTGCAGATAATAACATGCAAGTAGCTAACTGTTCTACTCCTGCAAACTTCTTCCATATAATGAGAAGACAGTTAAAATGGAAGTTTAGAAAACCATTAATTGTATTTACACCAAAAAGCTTACTGCGTCATCCTAAATGTACTTCTACTTTAGATGAAATGGCAACGGGAACTTTTAAAGAAGTGATAGATGATGTATCTGTAAAAGCTGAAAACGTGGAGAAAGTTATATTTTGTACAGGTAAATTTTATTATGATTTATTAGCTAAGAACGAAGAAATTGGTGGCGTAGCTAATATTGCTATAGTAAGAATTGAGCAATTATATCCTTTACCAAAAGATCAGTTAAAGAACATTGTATCAAAATATGCGACTGCTAAAAAACACGTTTGGGCACAAGAAGAACCTGCAAATATGGGTGCTTGGGCAAGTATGAGACGTCATTTTACTGGGGTAGATTTAGAATTAATTTCTTTACGTGCCAGCGGAGCTCCTGCAACAGGATCCTCAAAAGCACACACAGTAAGGCAAACAGCAATTATTGATAGGGTATTTGAAAACGCATTAGTTAAAAGTTAAAATAGATATTAGAAAAGAGATATTAGAAAAGAGACTAAAAAAGTCTTTATTCTATTTTCTAACAGCGTAAGCGGTCTTTTCTCTTAAACAAATAAATAAAGAATTATGTCTTTAGAAATGAAAGTTCCCTCACCGGGAGAATCGATTACAGAAGTAGAAATTGCAGAATGGTTAGTAGCTGATGGTGATTATGTAGAAAAAGACCAAACCATTGCAGAAGTAGACTCTGATAAAGCGACATTAGAATTACCCGCAGAAGAAGCAGGAATTATTACGCTTAAAGCAGAGGAAGGTGATGTTGTTGCCGTTGGAAATGTAATTTGTTTAATTGATACCTCAGCTGAAAAACCTGCTGATTTTAAATCTAAAACAACAGAATCGGAACCTGAAGTGGTTACGGAAGAGGCAGTACCAAATCCAACCCCTGCTAAAGTAGCAAAAGTAGATGTAAAAGCTACTCCTATTGCTAAGGAAATGATTTCTGCGAACGGAATTAACCCAAGTAAGGTAGCGGCAAGTGGATCCAATGGTAAAATTACTAAAGGAGACATTGAAGCTTATTTAACTGCTGGAGTTGATGCAAGTTCTTCTACAGGTTGGGGAGGAACACGAGACCAAGAAAAGAAAAAAATGAGCATGATGCGTAGAAACATCGCTAAGAGATTAGTCGCTGTTAAAAACGAAACAGCAATGCTTACCACTTTCAATGAATTGGACATGAAGCCAATCATGGATTTACGTAAAAAATATAAAGAATCATTTAGAGAGTCTCACGGTGTAAACCTTGGGTTTATGAGTTTCTTTACTAAAGCGGTTACCGAAGCATTAAAATTATACCCATCAGTTAATGGAATGATAGATGGCGATTACATGATTACGCATGATTTTGCTGATATTGGCATTGCGGTAAGCTCTCCTAAAGGATTAATGGTGCCTGTAGTAAGAAATGCAGAACAAATGAGTTTAGCTGAAATTGAAGCTGAAATTAAACGTTTAGCAATTAAAGCACGTGATGGTAAAATGGATATTGCGGATATGCAAGGGGGAACATTTACCATCACTAATGGTGGTGTTTTTGGATCAATGATGAGTACTCCAATTATTAATCCACCACAAAGTGCTATTTTAGGAATGCACAATATTATTGAACGACCTGTTGCCATTAATGGTAAAGTAGAAATTAGACCAATGATGTATTTAGCTCTGTCTTATGATCATCGTATTATTGATGGTAAAGAATCTGTTGGTTTTTTGAAAACTGTTAAGGAAATGTTAGAAAATCCGAGTTCAATTATTTTTGGAGGTAAAGATCCAGAACAAGTTTTGTTGAACCTTTAATTAGAACCCATTTTTTCAATAGAAGATTTTGCTGCTGCAACAAATTCTTTTATTGTTGCTTTTGTATATTTTGTTGAATCAATCGGTTTCCCAATACGAACAGTTACAGGTCCAGGAGTAATTGTATTATTTGTTGCGGGCCAAAGACTATGTGTTCCTTTTATGTGAATAGGTATAATATTAATCCCTGCATCAATTGCTAAATGAAACGCTCCCGTTTTAAAAGCATTTATTTCTCCTGTTTTACTCCTTGTACCTTCTGGAAACATAATAACATCCTTCCCCTCTTTTATTTTTATTGATGCTTTTTTTAAACTAGCTATTGATTTTTTTCTATTTTTTCTATCAATAAAAATATGCCCTGCTGCAAACATATACCAACCGACAATTGGCACCCAAGCCAATTCTTTTTTACCAATAAAATGAAGATTAACAGGTGCAACTCTGCATAGAACACCAATATCTAAATGCGAACAATGGTTGGCAATATAAATTGCAGGTTCATTTTTAGGAATATTTTCAACACCAAAAACACTTAACCTAACTCCTGCAATTTTTAATAGCCCTTTTGAAAATATGGTTCTAGCCATATACAAGGGGAATTGACGATTAAAAGTTAATGGAATTAAGAAAGGGGCAATTAACATTAATGATAATGTCCAAATCAACATAAAAAACAAACGAACTACTGACATCATAACTATTTTTGCTCTATTGGCTTGTTAAGTTGTGCTATTACTTTTCCAATAAAATTAACATAAGCTAATTTTAACTCTTTAACACGCAACAACGTAAATGAAGCTTCCAAATCATTAGGTTTTGGAGCCTCTGCCTGAACTTTCGCCATTCCAATAACCTGTTGCTTAAATAAATTATAAATGTCAAAATCTATATAATGAGCAGCATATTTTACTCGTTTTGAGTGCTTTCTAGAAAAAGCTTCTTTTTGAATATCGTACCAAGTAATAAAAATTACAAAATCAGCATTGTATTGCTCTAACAAATTGGTGAACTCTTCTTTAGAAAAACGTTTTAAATCAACAGCATTATAAGGTTTTCTATTAAACTTTCCGTACTTATATTTTATATACTTTTTATAGGGTTTAAGTATTATTTCATCCACCGGAACAAATTCAAAGTTTTCATCTTGATAACTTCCAAAAGAACTAAGCAGCTCTTTTTTATACGTTGTAAAAACCTCAGAAGTCTTAATTCCATTTTTTTCTGCAATTACTTCTAAAGTAAATTCCGAAACAAATTCAAAACGACTTGGAGGAATTACCAATACTCTTTTTTTATTAGAGGTTTGAGCGAAAACACTAAGTGCTATAAAAAAGCAAAATAAAAGTGGAAAATATTTTTTCATGTTAATACTATTTTATTTACAGTCTCCAAGTTCTCAGTTTACAAAATGGATTGTCGATTTTGAAGACTATTAACTGCTGACTAATTTATACGGCTTTCACTAAAAAATAATTCTTTTTACCACGTTGCAATAAGATGTATTTTCCATTAATGAGGTCTTCTTTCCCTAAAATTTTATCATCTCCAACCTTCGCCTTATTTACACTAATAGAGTTTTCTTTTAACGCTCTTCTTGCTTCTCCACCAGATTTTAAAAAGTTAGTTTTTGCAGATAATACATCAATAATACTCAATCCATTTCCTATCTCTGATAATGTTACTTCTGCTTGTGGAACGCCTTCAAAAACATCCTCAAAAACTTGTTCCGACATATTTTTTAATCCTTCAACAGCAGCATCTCCTTTTAAAAATAAAATTTCTGAAGCACTAATTGCAGCTTCATAATCAGTTAAAGAATGAACTCTAGAAGTAATATCCTTTGCTAATTCTTTTTGCAATAATCTTGCTCCACGATTTTCATTATGCAGCTTTTCAATTTCTTCAATTTCTTCCTTACTCTTTAATGTAAAAATTCTGATGTAATTCGAAGCATCTTCATCTGAAGCATTTATCCAATATTGAACAAATTTATATGGAGAAGTTTTAGTTTTATCCAACCAAACATTTCCACCTTCAGTTTTACCAAACTTTGTTCCATCTGCTTTTTTAATTAAAGGAGTTGTACACGCAAAAGCATCTGAACCTCCTAACCTTCTAATCAATTCAGTTCCTGTAACAATGTTTCCCCATTGATCTGAACCACCTAATTGTACTTTACAGTTTTTATTTTTGTTTAACCAGTAAAAATCATAACCCTGAACCAATTGGTAGCTAAACTCAGTAAAAGACATTCCTGTTTCTAAACGAGATTTTACAGATTCTTTTGCTAGCATATAGTTGATTGACATGTGTTTTCCTACATCCCGAATAAAATCCAAAAAGTTAAACTCTTTAAACCAATCGTAATTATTCACCATTTCGGCTGAGTTCTCACCACAATCAAAATCTAAAAATTGCTCTAATTGCTTTTTAATACAAGCTACATTATGGTTTAATGTTTCCTCATCTAGTAAGTTACGTTCAGCTGATTTTCCTGAAGGATCACCAACCATTCCTGTTGCTCCACCAACTAAAGCAAAAGGTTTATGCCCTGCTTTTTGTAAATGAACTAAAATCATTATTTGTACTAAACTACCAATGTGTAGTGAATCTCCTGTTGGATCAAAACCAATATATGCTGAAGTTGTTTCTTTAGCAAATTGCTCTTCTGTTCCTGGCATCATATCGTGTATCATGCCTCTCCAACGGATTTCTTCTATAAAGTTCATTTTCTCTTAAATTTAAAAGGTAAAATTAATAATATTAATCTACTACCAAACCTTAGTGCCTTCTGCTCAATTTTGACAAGAAATAATCCTCAAAACTTAACTCCAATCTTTATTCCTCCCCAACTTGGTGCAACTCCTGATGTAAATTTATTAGTGCTGTGAGTCCTTAAATACTCAAAATACATCTTTTTTGTTTGGATAACCACCCCATAATTAACTTGATAAACCAATCGCTCTAAATCTTTTGCAAGGATAATATAAGGGCTTTTATCGTTTAACAACCCTCCTTGTAATGTAGCATCATAACCAATTATGTTAATTAAGGGTTGGCAATAAAGATAGACTTGAAATTTTTTGCTTTTTGTTATTGTAAATGGATTATTAATAATTCCTAATGTAAAATTAAAGCCTAAAGATGCATCTGTATAAAGTGTTCCTAAACGTATATTAGCATTACTTTGTAAAGAAAATGCTTTATTGTAATAGAATTGCTTTTCGTGGTTAAGCTCATAATTAAACACTAAATCATTATTAATTTGGTTGTGCCAACCCTGTGGAATAACATTCCCTGTTGCTTTATGAATACCCACTTGCATTTCTTTACCAAAAGCGCCAGGTCCTATTACTCCAATATTTAGTGAAGAAACAAATCGTGTCTTATGAATAGTATCAATTACTATTACAAAACTTTTTAGCATTATTGCCGAAGCGTAAGGTCTATCTCCGTATTGAATTTCTGATTTACTCAGCGATTTTTGAGTAAATCCAATATGTTCAATCGAAAACCCATACTGTTCTTTACTATTTTTTGGCTGGT
>JAESTF010000117.1 GCA_016763795.1 Flavobacteriales bacterium | reverse complement strand
CCAATGGATATGACTATTTAGATTTTTTTCGACTACTAATTTCTTAGGTATAGAAAGTTATTGAATATGATGTTCTTTTGAAATTGTTCTCTTCCATTTTGAGAAACGTCTAAATGTATCCAGTGAAGGTTGTGTTGGTTACTTTTATTTGACGTCATTGAGAGGAGGTGCGACTGAAGCAATCTCATTGTAGTAGGTCGAGTATTACTTCGCTCTACTGCGTTGCGCTCGCAATGGCGTAGTTGTTTGGAAATTTGGGTGTGCCAGGAAGGATGCTGAATGAATCGTTATTGGATTTCTAATTATATTTTATATTTGGGCCACTGGTTGAAGCCAATACCAGGGTTGTTAGAATTGAATTTTCGAATTAATTCAACTTCTTTAGCATTAACTTCTTTGTCAGAAGCTGATTCTGATTCCCAGATAATTTCTTTTCTAATAGTAAAATTTTTACGTTCTTCTCGAGTGAAGTCTTTTGATATTAATTCGCTAGAAGCACTTCCAAAATAATTTATGCTATCAGTTAAATCTTTACCGATATAGATTTTCCCATTAGGATAAGTTATTTTGTAAATAATTTTCATTTCCTAGTATACTCATGAACAAACTTACAGAGCTGTTTTACATTCTCTACAGGTGTTCCCGGTAAAATACCATGCCCTAAGTTAAAAATGTGTCCATCAATTCCTTTTACAGAATCTAAAATCTTTTTAGTTTTTGCTTCAATAATATCCCAGTCAGCAAATAGGGCAGTAGGGTCTAAATTACCTTGTACAGCAACTTCGTAGTTTAAGTCTTTCCACGTTTTTGCTAAATCTGTTTTCCAATCAATCGCAATAACATCTGGGTTAGCTTTTCTTAAACTTGGTATTAAATGAGCAGAGTTTACTCCCATAGAAATTAAAGGAACATTTGGGTATTTCTCCTTAACAATCTGTATCATTTTTTCTACATGAGGATAAACGTATTCGTTGTAATCATCAATATCTAACGCTCCAACCCAACTGTCAAAAATCTGCACTGCCGTAGCACCACTTTCAATCTGAAAGTTTAAGTAATTTGCCATTACAGTACCTAATTTATCCATTAGTAAATGCCAAGCTTTTGTCTCGTTGTACATAAAAGCTTTCATGGTTTCGTAGTTCTTAGAAGGTCCCCCCTCAATCATATAACTCGCCAACGTAAATGGAGCGCCTACAAAACCAATACAAGGAACGTTTAGTTCTTTTTTTAAGATAGATAATGCTTTTCCGGTATAAGCCATTTCTAAAGCAGGATCAACCACTTTTAGTTTTTCAACATCAGCAACAGTTCTTACCGGATTATGAATTAATGGTCCATAACCTTTTTTGTATTCAAAGCTAATTCCCATTGGCCCTAAAGGAATTAAAATATCAGAAAAGATAATCGCAGAATCTAATTCAAATTGATTGATAGGAAGTAATGTAACTTCAGCTGAAATTTCAGGAATTGTACTAATTTCAATAATGCTGTACGTTTCCTTAATTTTCATGTATTCCTTTTGGTATCTTCCTGCTTGACGGGCTAACCAAAGTGGAGTGTATTCTGTTGCCTCTCTTCTACAGGCTCTTAAAAAACTATCGTTAAATTTCATAATAATTGAAAATGTATAATTGAGAATGGAAAATTATCCATTTTATAAATTGTTTTTACTCGATTTAATTATCGAAACTAATAATCTGATAAGCTCAATGTTTAAACTATTGATTTTATCAAAATCTAATTTATTGATATAATTGGTATCAACTAATAAGTTTAACCAATAGGTTGTTTCGTTTGCTTCTTTAAGTGAAATGGATAATTTATGAATGAAGTCTTTTTTACTTTCTGCGTGTTCAGACTCTTGAATTAAAGCTCCAATAGCAGTTCCTGAACGCAATAATTGTTTACTAAGTACAAACTCTTTTTTTTCAATAAGTGTTTTGTACAATTCAACAATTTGAATTGCAAATAAATAACTTTTATCTTTTACTACATTTTTACCCATGTGATAATTATCAATTCTCCATTTTTAATTATCAATTTCAGCCATAGCTGAATTTATAGCGTTTACTATTTTTTCTATATCACCATCAGAAAGCACAGAGCATAAAAACCAACCCTCAAATTGAGATGGTGGAATATAAATTCCGTTTTCAATTAACCCCCAAAAGAATTTAGTGAATTGTTCCGTATCACATTCTTGTGCTTCATTAAAATTGGTGATTGTTTTAGCTGAGAAGAAAGGGTTAATCATTGACCCAAAGCGATTAACAGTTAAGTCAATCCCGTTTTCTTTAGCAGCAGCTAATAAGGCTTTTTCAATTGTTGCTGCTTGCTCATTAAATTTATCGTAAGGATTTTGAGCTTTCAATTCTGTTAATGTAGAAATTCCTGCGGCCATAGCTACTGGGTTTCCAGATAATGTTCCTGCTTGATACATAGGTCCTAAAGGAGAAACCATATTCATAATTTCATTTCTTGCTCCGTAAGCTCCAACAGGAAAACCTCCGCCAACAACCTTACCTAAACAAGTGATGTCTGCTTCAATACCTAATAAATCTTGTGCTCCACCAAATTTAGAGCGGAAACCAGTCATTACTTCATCAATAACCAATAAAATTCCTGCAGCTTTTGTAATAGCTCTAAGCTCTTTAATAAATTCATCGGATGGAAGTACAACTCCCATATTTCCTGCGATAGGCTCAATAAAAACTGCAGCAATATCATCACACTCGGCAATGTGTTTTTTTACAGAATCGATATCATTGTATTCTGCAATTAAAGTGTTTTGAACAGCTTCTTTTGGTACTCCAGCACTACCAGGAATACTTAATGTAGCTAATCCAGAACCAGCTGCAACCAATAAAGCATCCGTATGTCCATGATAGCAACCAGCAAATTTCAGAATATGATTTTTTCCTGTAAATGCTCTAGCTAAACGGATGGCACTTAAAATAGCTTCAGTACCAGAATTTACAAACCGTACTTTGTCCATGTTTGGAAAAGCATTGCAAACCATTTTTGCTAATATGATTTCATCTTCAGTACTAGCTCCAAATGTAAAACCTCTAGCAACTTGTTGTTGAACGGCTTGGATTACTTTTTCATTTCCATGGCCTAAAATCATTGGACCGTAAGAAAGTACCAAATCAATGTACTCGTTTCCGTCAACATCATATATTTTAGAACCGCTGGCGCTGCTCATAAATAATGGGTTTCCACCAACAGAGCTAAATGCACGTACAGGAGAGTTTACTGCTCCAACTAAATGCTTTTGACCTTTCTTATATAGTTCTTGTGATTTTGTGTTATTCATATTTTTTTTGTTCTAGAGTAGTTTACTCCACAAAGGTATTACTCTTTCCTAATATTTTTTTGATACATATCATATTAATTAAAAAACATTTTATTGTTAGTGTGTTTAGTTGAGAGGAATGAAGCAATCTTTTAAATAGAATGATGAAGCACTTTAAAAAGAAGTAATTACTTTTGCTTAAAATTATAACTTATGATACAGCGAATACAGACTATATTTTTAGGACTAGTAGTAATACTTGGTATAGTTTCTTCTTTTTTACCAATATTAGGTTTTTCAGGCTATGAAGCAGATTTTATAATGAATCATTATAAAACAATTGCTGTTGAAGATGCAACTATTATTTCAAAAAATATGGGAGTAGGAGTATTGCAAGGAATTGTTTTATTGGTAGCTATTGCAACTATTTTTTTATATAAAAAACGGTCATTACAAATGAAACTAGGGAAGTTAAACCTTTTGTTAATTACAGCTCAAATAACAGCAATAGTATTGTATAGTGATGTTGTTAAAGAAGCTATTGGTCCAAACGTTGAAGATGTTTTGGTTAGCTTTAAAATAGGGGCTATTATTCCAGTGTTATCTTTAATATTAACTTATTTAGCTATCCGATTTATTAAAAAGGATGATGCTTTAGTTAGATCTGCTGATAGATTGAGGTAAAATGGTTGATAGTTTTTTGTGTATGGTTTTTAGAAAAACAAATTACACTAAACACTAAACACTAACACCTATAAGTCCAGACCTCCTTAATAATGCCTCATTATCTGGTTCTTGACCTCTAAATTTTTTGTACAATTCCATTGGGTGTTCAGAACCTCCTTTAGATAAGATGTGCTCTTTAAACTTTGCTCCAATTTCTTTATTGAAAATACCATTTTTAGCGAAGTATTCAAATGCATCGGCGTCCAATACTTCTGCCCATTTGTAGGAATAATATCCGGCTGAATAACCTCCTTGAAAAAT
>JAESTF010000116.1 GCA_016763795.1 Flavobacteriales bacterium | reverse complement strand
TTGAAATAACAAATAAATGATCCCAAAGTTTATGTTTAAAATCAGCAATATCTCTAAGGTGTGGCTGTAGTTGTCCCATTACACTTATTATCGCATTAGCAACCTTGTTTCTTTCATCTCTATCCTCAATTGACATGGCATGTTCAACCATTTTCTGAACATTTCTTCCATACTCAGGAATTATCATGTCTGGTCTATTGGTGTTGTAATCGTAATCTTCTATTGCTTCCATTTAATCTAGTTTACAAGTTCAAAAGTAACTATACTTATTTAATTATAGAAAGCTTAGCAAATTTTAATAGCAACTGTTTATTGCCAATGTTCTGAAAGTTGATGGTTGCTTTTCCGTTATCTAAATCCTGAATAATTCCGTTACCAAATTTTTGGTGGTTAACCATCATTCCTTTTTCTAACTTTAAACTTGCAGCGCTATCTGTTTTAGTCGCTGAATTTCCAGAAATCTTAGTCATATTTTTAGGAGTGCTCTGCACTACTTGTGGCGGAGTATTTCGTTTTGGAGGCATAGTACTTTTCTTTTTGTAATTACTAGTGCTTCCATAATTGTTCTGTGGAGAAAAGGTCTCGTCAAAAGTTGAAGAAGAATCTTGTCTTGCAATGCTTCCTTTATCGAAAGTAAATTCTAAAAACTCTTCACTAATTTCTTCAATAAATCTGCTTGGTTCACAAAAAAGTAATGTTCCGAATCTGTATCTGCTGGTAGCAAAAGATAGATGAACTGCTTTTTCAGCTCTTGTAATGGCAACGTAAAACAGTCGTCTTTCTTCTTCTAACTCAGCCCTAGAAGTTAATGCCATTTGCGAAGGAAAAAGATTTTCTTCTAGCCCAACAAAGTGTACGTAAGGAAACTCTAACCCTTTGGCAGAATGGATGGTCATTAAGGTCACTTTATTTTTATCTTCCTCTTTTTCGTTATCTACATTAGTTAGCAAAGCAACATCTTGTAAAAACTCAACTAATCCTTTTGGAGTTACATCACCTTCTTCCTCATTTTCCGTTTCGGTAAATTCTTTTAAACCATTTAATAGCTCTTGGATATTCTCGTAACGACTAATGCCTTCGGGAGTTTTATCAGAGTACAATTCTTTTAAAATTCCTGTGGTAGATGCAATATCATTTCCTAAATCAAAAGCATTTTTGGTATTAAGCTGTGCTGTAAAGCTTTTTATCATTTCAACAAAACCACCAATTTTTGTTTGAGCACCAGCATTTATTCCAATGTTATACTGGTTAAGATGAGTAATGATTTCCCAAATGCTTTTTTGATTATTATTCGCTGTTATAGCAATTTTATCCATAGTGGTTTTTCCGATTCCACGAGCAGGGTAGTTAATGATTCTTTTTAAAGCTTCTTCATCATTAGGATTGACTAAGATTCTAAAATAAGAAATTAAATCTTTTATTTCTTTACGCTGGTAAAATGATTGTCCGGCATGTATTTTGTAAGGGATTCCTTTTCTTCTTAATGCTTCCTCCATTGCTCTCGATTGCATATTGGTACGATACAAAATGGCAAAATCTTTTGGTTTTGATTGATAAGAAAACTGTGTGTCGAAAATAAGGTTGGCTACAATTTTACCTTCTTCATTATCTGTAGCGGCACGGTGGACTTTAATTTTTTTTCCCTCTACGTTAGATGTAAAAACATTCTTCTCAATTTGTTCCTTATTGTGTTTAATTATGCTGTTGGCTGCATTTACAATGTTTTGAGTAGAACGATAATTCTCTTCTAACTTAAATGTTTTTGCTTCAGGATAATCGGTTTTAAAGTTTAAAATATTTTGAATGTTTGCGCCCCTAAAAGCGTAAATACTTTGAGCATCATCACCAACTACGCATATATTTTCGAATGCTGCAGCTAGCTTTTTTACAATAATATATTGAGAGAAGTTAGTATCCTGATACTCATCCACTAAAATATATTTAAAACGGTGTTGATACTTATGTAACACATCTGGAAAATCTCTTAATAAGACATTAGTTTTAAATAATAAATCATCAAAATCCATCGCTCCAGCTTTAAAGCACCTTTGCTCATATATTTTGTAAATCTCTCCAATTCTAGGTTTTGCAGCTTGCCTATCTTCTGATTGAATAGTAGTGTTGTTAACATAAGCAGAAGCAGAAAGTAAATTGTTTTTTGCTGCAGAAATTCTATTTAATACTAAATTAGGCTTATAAATTTTATCATCTAACTCTTGCTCTTTCAATATTGTTTTGATAAGGTTTTTAGCATCTTGTGTGTCGTAAATGGTAAAATTTTGAGGGAAACCAATTTTTTCAGCTTCGCCTCTTAATATTCGTGAAAACACAGAGTGAAAAGTTCCCATCCAAATATTTCTTGCTTCAGAACCACCAATAATTTTTCCAATACGCTCTTTCATCTCTTGAGCCGCTTTATTGGTAAATGTTAGTGAAAGAATATTAAATGGATCAACACCTTTATTAATAAGGTGTGCAATTCTATAAGTTAAAACTCTAGTTTTTCCTGATCCTGCACCAGCAATAACCATAACTGGTCCTTCGGTATTTTCTACAGCTTGTCTTTGAGAGTCGTTTAGTGTATTTAAGTAATCCATAAGAACAAAAGTAAGATTATAGCTTACTAAAATAAGGGTTGTGAATAACTATTGTTGAGTAAAGAAAGCATCTATTTTTTCAACAATAAAATCAATTTTCTTAACTGTTAAATAGTGGTGCAAAGGGAGTCGAATCAAAGTTTCGTTAAATTCTGTAGCGTTAGGAAAGTCACCTTTATTATTGTTGCTTGCATGAAATTTACTTTGGTGTAGTGGGTAAAAATGTTTTACTGCTGAAATATTGTTTTTAACTAAAAATTGAATTAGTGTATCAGTATCCTTTCTATTTCTAACAGTAATAAAAAAAATATGGTTATTGAAATTAGGATTAACCTGTGGTAGTTTAAAAGTAGATTCTGAAGCTATTTTTTTTAAACTATTATTATAATAATTCCACAGTATTTTTCTCTTCTCAGAAATGTCATCAATATCTTGCAGTTGAGCATATAAAAAAGCAGCATTAATTTCTGATTGAAACAAAGCTAATCCTAGTCCAACACTTTCGTAATGAGACAAACCATTTTTTATAAAATCAGTTCGATTGGTACCATATTGTCTAATAATTTCTACTTTTTCTAGTAAATCAGGATTGTTAATAACAATCATTCCACCTTCTCCACAATTTACATTCTTAGTTTCATGAAAAGAAAAAACACTTACATCGCCAAAAGTACCCAAAGGTTTCTTGTTGTGAAATGCATTAATACATTGGGCAGCGTCTTCAATTAAAAAGAGGTTATTCTGTTTGCAAATTGCTTGGATTTTTTCGAGATTACAAGTAACACCACCATAATGCATTATCATTATTGCTTTGGTGTTTTGTGTAATTAATGATTCAATATGATTAACAGAAACATTAGGATAATCTTTTTCGGTATCTGCAAAAATAATTTTAGCACCACCAATTAAAAAAGGATTAGGGCAGGATGCAAACGTATATGAAGGGATAATTATTTCATCTCCAGGATTTAAATCTAAAAGTAATGCTGTTATTTCAATTGCTGCGGTACAACTCGGTGTTAGATAACATTTGTTAAAACTATATTTGTTTTCTAAAAAATCTTCACAAAGCTTTGAATATTTTCCATTTCCTGAAAATTTTTTATTGGAAATAACATCTCTGATGTGTTTCTCTTCATTATTAGAAACGTATGGTACATTAAATTTTATCACTTTACTAAAGTAGAATTATTTTTTAAGAAAAGATATAGAAGGCTAAGAATCTAATTTATTATTCTCCTCCTAGATTTGTTCATTGTTTTAAAGAGTGCTATTTTTAGACAATAAATTAATGGGGTGTAAAATCAAACATATAACTTATCATTTAGCTTCAGAAGTGATTTCTAATGAAGATTTATCGTTTGAATTCCCGGAATTTACAGCTCAAAGGATATATAAAAATGGAGGGATAAAAAAAAGATATAGAACTATTGAAAGTGTTATAGGTTCAGATTTGGCATATAATGCAGCTACAAGATTGTTTGAAGAGACAGAATTGCAAAGGGATGATGTTGAGTTTATTCTTTTTTGTACTGAGGGATTAGATTATATAGCTCCAATGACTGCTTGTTTGTTACAAGATAGGTTGGGGTTGAGACAGGATATTGGAGCATTAGATTTGCCGTCTGGTTGTTCAGGATTTACAAATGCTGTTGGTATGGCAAAAGCTATAATTGAAAGTGGACAATCAACTAATGTTTTATTATTATTTGGAGATACACCAGGCTTAGTCTCTCATCCAAAAGATTTTGTTTTGAGATCGTTATTTAGTGATGCTGGGGCTGCTGTTTGGGTAGTAAAATCTAAAGAAAACAAAATTGGGAAGGTGGTTTATGGGGTTGATGGAAGTGGGGTGAAACATCTTTTTGTAGACCAAAGTTGCTTAAGAAATCCTCCAAATGAAGCATGGTTTGAAAAGAATAAAGAGGTTGGAGGTATGCCTCGCGGGCAAATGAAGATGGATGGGTTGGGAGTTTTTAGATTTTCTTTAAAAAAAGTACCGGTATTAGTTGATAATATTTTGAAAAAAAATGATCTACAAATAGATGATATTGATTTATTTGTGTTTCATCAAGCAAGCAAAATAATTTTAAAATCAATACAGCGAAAACTAAAAATATCTGATAAAAAAATGGCTTATTATATTGAGGAGAACGGGAACACTGTTTCAGTATCAATACCATTAGCATTGAAAGAAGCAGAGAAAGAAGGTAGAATTAGCAAAGGAAGTAAGGTTTTAATAGCAGGTTTTGGGATAGGATTCTCATGGAGCGGAACTGTATTGTTTTATTAATTTAGTAAAATATTTAGATAAAAAAATAAGGATGATAGATGAAAATGAATTTGTAAGGTTGTTAGAGAATGAATTTGAAGATGTAGAAGAAGGTTCTTTAAAACCGGATTCGAGTTACCGAGAAATTCCCAATTTCAGTTCGATGTATGCATTAATTATAATTGCATTTATTGATAATGAATTTGATGTACTTTTAACAGGTGAAGATTTAAGAAGTACAGAAACTATTGCTGATTTATATGCTATTATTCAAAAAAAGTTAAATAAATAATGGCTTTTTTAAAGGTTGAAAATATTAAACTAGAAGGTTTGGCAGCTTGTGTCCCTCAAAATATTGAGAGGACTAAAGATTATGCGCACATTTCTAAAGAAGAACAGAAAATATTTACGTTCGGAACGGGGATCGAGGAGAGAAGAGTAGCGCCAAAACATATTTGCACATCAGATATGTGTTATGCTGCTGCAAAACAATTATTTAAAGACACTAATACTAGACCCGAAGAAATAGATGTTTTATTATTTGTATCTCAATCTCCAGACTATTTTTTGCCAGCAACCTCAATAATTTTACAAGAACGTTTAGGTTGTTCTAAGCAGACTATGGCTTTTGATATCAATTTAGGTTGTTCAGGTTATGTTTATGGATTGTCTGTTCTTTCCAATTTGATGAATATGCCTCATTTTAGAAAGGGGTTATTGCTTTGTGGTGATAAATCTTCTTTTTCGCCAAGTTATACGGATAAGAGTACTTATCCTCTTTTTGGAGATGCTGGAACAGCAACAATAATTAGTAAAGATGAAAAGGCTTCGCCAATGTTTTTTAATCTTCAATCAGATGGAAAAGGTTGGGAGTCGATAATAATTAGGGGCGGAGGGACAAGGTTTCCATATAGTGCCGAAACAACTAAAAAGAAACAGGTAGCTCCAGGAATAGAAAGAGCTGATTGTAATTTAGAGTTAGACGGAATGGAAGTCTTTAATTTTTCTTTGAGAGAAGTTAAACCGAACGTATTAAAATTACTTGAATTTGCAGATGTTGATATAAACAATGTTGACTATTTTGTGATGCATCAAGCAAATAAATTGATGAATGAGTCTGTTCGAAAAAAAATGAAAATTCCAATAGAAAAAGTACCTTATTCTATCCATAAATTTGGAAATACAAGCTCTGCATCGATACCTATGACAATGGTTACAGGGATTAAAGATGAATTAAGTAGTAAAAAAAATAAAGTACTACTATCTGGTTTTGGAGTTGGATATTCTTGGGGAACAGCCTTGTTAGATATTGAAAATTTGGTAATATCAGAGTTGATTGAAATAGAATAATTATGAAAACACCATTTCATTTAAATGAGAAAACAATATTGGTAACCGGAGCTACTTCTGGTATCGGATTTCAGGTTGTTAAAAGTATTGTTGAGATGGGAGCTAAAGTTGTTATTTCTGGAAGGAATGAGCGAAAACTTAACAATGTAAAAAAGCAGTTTGGAGATGCTGTAATACAACTCTTAGCACATGATTTAACTGATGAAAAAGAAATTGAGAGTTTAGCTAGCTTATCTGTTAATTTAAATGGAGTAGTCCATTGTGCTGGTATAGTCAATCCTTACCCAATAAGATATCTAAATTTTAAGAAGTTGGATGAAACGATGCGTTTAAATTATTATTCTGCGGTAGTATTAATTGGTCAGCTCGATCGAAAAAAGAAACTTGAAAAAGGAACATCTATTGTTTTTATTTCATCAATTTCAGCCCAGCACCCACATAAAGGAGGAGCAACTTATAGTTCTTCAAAAGCAGCATTGGAGTCATTTTCAAAAGTTGTGGCAATGGAATATAGTCATAGAAGAATTAGATCGAATGTGGTCTCTCCAGCTATGGTAAAAACACCACTTTATGAAAAAGCTGCGGAAGATGCAAGTCATGAATCAATGCAAGCACATGTAGATAAGTACCCGTTGGGGATTGGGGATCCAGAAGATGTTGCAAATGCAATAATATATTTATTATCTGATGCTTCTAGATGGGTGACAGGAACAAAAATTGTTTTAGATGGAGGATGTTTACTTGGGTATTAATCGTGTGTCAATTGTGGTTCCAGTATATAATGGAGCTAATACCATAGAAGAGCTTTACCAAAGGATTGATAAAGTTTTTAAAGAAAATAGAAAGGATTTTCAATTAATTTTTGTAGATGATTATAGTTCTGATAAGAGCTGGGAAATCATAAAAAAGATTAAATTAAAAGACGAAAAAAATATTGTAGGAATTAGATTGTCTAAGAATTTTGGACAACACAATGCTACGTTATGTGGAATTCTTCGTGCAACGGGTAATTGGGTGGTAACGATAGATGATGATTTGGAATTTAACCCGGAAGATATTTTTTTATTAGCAGAGAAACAAAAAGAGACAGGAGCGGATTTGATTTATGGGGTTGATTTTGAAAAAAAACAATCTTTGATTAAGAGGGTTTTCGGAGGGTTTTATAAGAGAATTACTCGTTTTTTAGAAGGGGAGGATAGAGCTAAGGGGTCTAGTTTTCGTTTTATGAAGGTGTCACTTGCGAAAGCGATCACAAAAAATGCTAGAAATTTTTCATTTATAGACGAATTTATTATTTGGCATACCTCAAATATATCAGCTGTGTCAGTGTCATGTTCACCTTCTAAAAATAATAAATCTCGATATTCTTTTTGGAGATTATCTATTTTAACAAAAGAGCTAGTTTTTTTTAGTTCTATTACACCTTTAAGAGTCGTTACCTTGTTAGGTACAGTTATGGCAATTCTTAATTTTTTATGGGGAGGAGTTATTTTATTTCGAAAGTTTGTGTTATTCATTTCTGTAGAAGGTTATACCTCTATAATCGTGGCAATTTTATTTTCATCAGGTTTAATTATTTTTAGTATTGGTATTCTGGCTGAATATATTAGTAAAATTTTAAAGATGAACTATGATAAGCCATCTTTTAAAGAAGCAGAAGTTTTATGATTATAGAGCAATATGGAATAAAGCTTAGGCGAATTACTGAATCTGACATTGAGCTGATAAGGTATTGGCGAAATCATTCTGATATACGAGAGTATATGGCTTTTAAAAAGCACATCACAGAAAAAATGCAAAAAGAGTGGTTTAAATCTGTTAATAATAAACTCAATTATTATTACATAATTGAATCTAAAGGGAAGGATATTGGGGTTATAAATTCGAAAAAAATTAACTTAAAAAAAATGTATGGAGAGGGTGGGGTATTTGTTTGGGAAAAAAGAATTAGATAATGATTTTATAACTGTTTTAGCAAGTCTATGTTTCTTAAACGCTGTATTTTATGTGTTAAAAATTTTTAATAAATCATTTATACAAGTTTTAAATTCCAATAAAAGAGCCATTAAGTTTAATGAAAGTTTGGGTTATGTTCTTGTTCCTGGGCAAGAAAAAGTGAAGAACCCCTATTATGTTTTAACAAGAGAGGATTATACGCTGAAAACAAAAAAAATAAGAGAAACGGCATCAAAACTTACAAATGATTATGAATTGCCAAGGGCATATGGAGAGTGTTCTGATAAAAATTTAGAAGAAATTAATAGTGTTCTTAAAAATATCTCAGGTAGTAAAAAAATCAACTCCAATATCCGTCATTAAGCCATTTTAACCATTGTGTTTTATCTGCAATATCAAGTAAAAAAGAATCTTCCATATTTTCTAGTTTATACTTGCAAATTTCAAAGCTATTGTAAGACATCTCAGGGTTAGCTACATCTATCATTAAAACCATTCTGGTTTCGTTTGATAGATTCCATGCTTCATGTATTTTGCTATCATCAAATGTAACAAGTCTTCCTTCTTCCCAGCTATATTCTTCTTCCTCTACTTTTATTTTACACAATTCTTTTGAAGGAACTTTTAGTGCTAAATGATTTCTTAAGACCATTCTTGTATATCCTTTATGGGGGGCTATAACAGTATTAGGCTCTAATACAGAAAATTGCGCAGTAACTAAGTTTGGGATTTTTTGTAATAACTTAAATGTCTTAGGGCATTCATTGCATTTTGCTAAGTTTTTTATTCCAAAAAAAATAAATTCATACGTTTTCCAAGCTTTATCTGATTTAGATTTTACATAATGTGGATGAGCTAGAAACCATTCCTCACTGTTTTTATTAAAAATAGCAAATAATTCTTTTTGAATGTCTTTCCAGTTTGCTTCTAGCATTTTAGTCCATTCAAAATAGTTGTAATTAAAGTGTGAATGCGATTCCATGTTATGAAATTAATGATGTATTGCTATACAGATAATTTAATAAAGATATTCTTTTTAAGAAAAATATTCCGTTTTTATTAAAAAATAATGTTATTTTTAATCGTTCTAAATAATTAATAATGAATCCTTTATTAGATGAAAATGTACAAATTAATTTTTCTAAGGAAAAATCTAATTGGTATGGAAAGTTTAAGAATAAAACACTGCGTGTTGCATTATGTATATATAAAAATGACACTAATTTAGTTTCGATACCTATATCAAGCATTTCAGCATATATAAAGAAATACAATCCTAATATTGAAGTTAAATTATTTCATATTATTGAACATGAAACTGGTGAAAAATATTCTCCTCAAGGATTTTCTTCATTTTTGAATGGATGGGAACCTGATTTGTTTGCAGTTTCTATTTTAAGTACTCATTGGGATGGAATTAAGCCGTATCTCACGGAAATAAAGAATCAAAATTTAAATACTCCGATTTTAGTTGGTGGTTATCAACCGATATTGAGAGGTGATGATACGATTAATTATCTTCCTATAGATTTTTTGTGTGATGGCGATGGAGAAATACCAACAAGTAATCTTATTAAATATTTGATGGGAGAAATAGACGGTCCTGTGGCTGGTTTGTGGGAAAAAATGAGAGATGGTTCTATATATAAAACTCCTAAATTTAACCTTCAGGATTTAACAAAAATTCCTTTTCCTGACTATTCAATATATGAAGATGGGTCAGGAAAAATAGACATTAACAATATAGCCTCTAATAGGCTGGATAAGAAAATATTACCAGTAATGACTGGTCGAGGATGTATCTATAATTGCACATATTGTTCAAATTCTACACTCAGAAAGATGTGGCCGAATAAAAAATCTTTCATGAGGAAGTATGATTTAGATGAATTTATTGATGAGTTAGTTCGATTAAAGAATAAGTATGATGTTGAATATTTTGAATTATGGGATGAATTATTTTTAGGTGATGTTCCTTATGCATTGGCATTTTTTGAGCTGTATAAGCAGAAACTTGGTATTCCTTTTTCATTTCTTTCTAGGATTGAAGTAATGAATTATGATGTTTGTAAGAAAGCTGCTGATGCTGGTTGTGAAGCGATATATTTTGGTTTAGAAAGTGGAAATGAAGAATATAGAAGAAAATACTTAAAGCGATTTGATAAAAATCAACAAATTATAGACGCGGCAGAAAATTGTAAGAAGGTAGGTATAAAGAGAGTTACTTTTAATATTATAGGGATGCCTTTTGAGACTGAATCTGAAATGCTTGACACTTTAAATTTGAATAAAGAAATTTCACCAGACTACTTTTATATTTTTACTTATATTCCTTTAAAAGGGACTAAGTTATATGAAATTGCTGAAGACGCAGGGTTGCTCTATGATTCTTTGAGGACGATTCATTATACTGATAACATGTTTTCTGGGAAAGTTAGAATGAATATTAAGCAAATAGGAAATAGTGCTACAGAAGAAGAATTTAGGAAAGTGAGTAAGTTGATGGTAGATTTTCAAAATACAAGGGAAATTAGTAGTTCTTTTAATAAATATGAAGAAGGTAAGATAATAGATTCTAAGTATGTATAAGTTTCAGTTTGCTAATTATTTTAATTGTAAAATTATATTACTGTAGGGCAATGAAAAAAAAATCTTTTTATAATGTTGATTCGTATGATTTTTTAAGTGAAATCAGAAGTAATTATGCTTTAATATTAGAAGAGTTAGAGTCTATTATCGATAGACCAATAGAGCATGGTAATTATTCTACATGGATTGGAGAACGACCTGATTATTTATCGAACCCAGTAGATAAAAGTGTTGCATGGAAAACGTTAACTTTTAGAATATTTGGAATAGATTATTTGCCTAATAAGGAACACTGCCCAACAATAGCTTTCTTAATTGATAAGTATCCATTTATTGTTACGGCTGAATTTTCATTATTAGAGCCAGAAACACATATTTTTCCTCATAAGGGTTTTACAGGGAATCTATTGAGGTCTCATTTAGGGTTGAAAATCCCTAAAGGTGATGCAGCAATTAAAGTGGGAGATAATATTGCTAGATGGAAAGATGGGGAAATTATTGTTTTTGATGATAGTGTAATTCATGAAGCTTGGAATAAAACAGTTGAAAGACGTGTTGTTTTTATGTTTGATTTTGAACCTAGTCTTTCTGAGAGCAGAGGGAAAGAAGTGTGTAAAGAAGTGCTCTCTAAAACAAACGATAAACATTTAATGGGAATTGCGCCAAGAGAGCAATGGTTGGATTGGTTAGAAAAAGGATATTTTTATTTATAAAATAAAAAGGATATTAACGAAGCACTTACTCAAAAAAATCAAAATTCAGTATAGGTTTTCAAGTTAGTTGATACATTGATTATGCAAGTTTTAAGTAAAACAAAAAGTGCGACAACGATTAAGATTTCGGGTAATCTTGTTGTTAAAACATACTCTAATACTGTTCCGTTAGAAATTTCCAAAAACTTTATTCTTAAATATATTGCTGTTTCTAAACATATTGATTGTTTGCCTGAAGTTGTAAAATATAACGAAAAGACTATAACTACCAAATATGAAACACATATTCCATTTTGGAGGTATGTATTGTCTAGCCCAAATAATCTCAATAAATTGGTTAAGAAGTTTATTGATATTCAATTTTTGATAAATTCAACTCAAATTGTTGATTCAAGTCTTGTTGGTGGACAGGCTTACTTAAAAGATATGATTTTATCAACAAAAATTATTTCTGAGCAGTCTAAAATGTTATTAATAAAAAACTGTTTTAATAAAAATGAAAAATTTCTTGTGCATGGAGATTATACATTTAATAATGTTTTAATAAAGAAAGATGGAAGTTTAAAAATTATAGATTGGGATACCTCACTTATCTTTCATCCTTTATTCGATTTTTTTAATACTTATTATATTTATAGTAAAGATCGAAGAATGTCAGTATTAAAACCGTTAGAATCTATTTTTCATATTTTTTTAGCTAAAAAAATAAAAAAAGAATTTTTTAAAAGAGTAGAATATTCTAAAGAAGAAAAACTTTATTATAGTTTATTGAGTTTAGTGTTTCGATTTGAAGTTGAAAAAAAAGAATCCATTAAAGTGAATCAAAATTTATTAAAAAGGATTAGAAAAGAAGAAGAATCTATTTTCTTATTGACTATTTGATGGAGCGTTTATTTTGAAATATTTAGAAGAGTAATAGCAATAAGATTAATTTTAAGGAGATACAAAATTTAATATCTTTATGGTTTATTGATAATTTAAGATGAATAAGAAAATTTTTATAGGATTAAATGACAATTTTCATGATCCATCTATTTGTATTTTAGATGAAAAAGGAGAATTGTTGTTTGCAGAGGGAATAGAGCGTTTTTTGCAATCAAAAAGAGGAGTAGGGTGTCCAGGTGATATGGATTTTTATATTGAGAATGTAATTCTTAAATTTTTTCCTAAAGATAAATATGATGTTTTTGTGGCTTCCTCATGGAGCAAAAAAAAACATTTTTTAATAATTTTTTTTCTTTTTATTGGGTTCTTTAATTATGATTCTAATTCATTCGTTAGAAAATTGCTTAAACGGTTGGGGGCACACAGGAATTTTCATACAGTCTCACTTAGAGCTGCCGCTGCTTTTGCTCAGTCTGGAGTAGGAGTGTTTGAGTTGTTTAATAGATGGGATGTAGATTCTATTATTGAGCGAAAATATTACAACCATCATATCTGTCATATAGTTAATACAATTTCTGGTTCTAATTTTTCAAGCGGTATAGGGTTGGTAATTGATGGAGGAGGAGAAGCTACCGCCATTAGTATCTATAAAATAAAGGATAAAATGCCTATACTAGTTAAAGACATTAAAACTACCTTTAGTTTAGGTGCACTATACAGTATTTGTACAGATGCTATAGGGTTTTCGGCATACAAAGGAGAGGAGTGGAAAGTGATGGGTTTAGCTCCTTATGGTGAAAATAGTGAGCTATTTGAAAAATTTATTAAAGATATATTTAGAGTAAAGAAGGATAAATACACTACTAAGACTAAAATTTTAGGGAGATATGTAGAGGAACTAAGAGAATTTGTATTAACCAATAATATTTCGAAAGAAGATGCTGCTTATACTGCACAACGTGTTTTTGTAGAATACTTATTTAAAGTTGTTGCATATGCTCAAAGATTAGTGCCCAACCAAACTAATATTTTTATATCAGGTGGTGCAGCATTAAATTCCTCTGCAATAGGAGAGTTAAGTGAGGCAGAATTGTTTGAAAATATTATAGTGGCAAATGCTCCCGCAGATGACGGAAATTCGGTTGGGGCAGCATATTTAGCATATAAGGAAGTGAATGGAGTGTTCCCAAAATCATATGCAAATAGGAGTCCATACATAGGCTCTGAAATAACTCAAGAAGATATTGAAAATTATGTAGAAAAATCTAAACTGCCATTTAAAAAACTTAAAAATCCATCTAAATATGCTGCAGAATTATTGTCTCAAAATAAAATAATAGGTTGGATACAAGGTAGGGCTGAATTTGGTCCCAGATCATTAGGGAATCGGTCAATATTAGCTCACCCTGGTTATGCTGATAATAAAGATAAAACTAATGCTGCGGTAAAATTTAGAGAAAGTTTTAGGCCTTTTGCTCCATCAATACTTGATGAATATGGTGAAGAATACTTTGAAAAATATTCTTCCACACCTTTCATGGAAAAAACATTGACTTTTAGAAAGGAAGTAAGAGATAAAATTTCCGCAGTTGTTCATGTAAATAATACAGGAAGATTGCAGTCTGTAACAAAGGATGCGAATTTGAAATATTATGATTTATTAACCGAGTTTAATAAGCTATCAGGCATTCCATTGGTAGTAAATACAAGCTATAATGTTATGGGAAAACCAATTGCACATAGTTTAAATGATGTAATGGCTGTGTTTTTTAATAGCTCAATTGATGCTGTAATTATTAATAATTATGTGATAGAAAGAGATGATTTATGAAAAAGCTATGGTTTTCGATATATGACGAAAAACGTTACCAAGGAAATGAAAAAGCTTTTTATGATCCTGGAAACTATAAATGGGCACAATATGTTTTAGCAAATAAAGATGTAATTATAAATGAATTTAATCAAGTTGTAAATCAAAAAGAACTGTTTGATCCTTATTTCAACCATTTGTTTTCTACCACAGATGGAGGTTGGAAAACAGTAGGTTTAAAGTTTTGGTCAATTAATAATTATAAAAACCAAAAATATTTCCCTGAAATAACTAAAATTATTAACGAAGTGCCAGGATTAATTTCTGCATCTTTCAGTAAGTTAGAACCTGGTAGTGAAATTGTTCCTC
>JAESTF010000115.1 GCA_016763795.1 Flavobacteriales bacterium | reverse complement strand
TTGAAAATAATTTCAAAAAAAGTACCTTTATTTTCTAACCTTTTTATTTTACCATCTAACTGAGTTACAAAAATTTTGATTAATTCCATCCCTAAGCTGCCCTCTTCTTTTTCTAATATTTCTTTAGGCATTCCAACTCCATTATCTCCAATTAAAAGGTTATACGTGTCTTCTTTTTCATTAAATGTTAATTGGATAGTCATTTTTCCGTTATCGATTCCTGTAAACCCATATTTTAAAGCATTAGAAATTATTTCATTTAATAATAAACCTAATGGAATAATTGTATCAATACCAAATTTTACATTCTCAATTTTAATATCAAGAAAAATATCACAGTTAATAGAATAGGTATCAATTAGATCATTTGTTAAGGCCATTATATAATCTTGAATATCAATGTAAGCTAAATCACCTGTTTGATACATTTTTTCATGAATTAATGCCATAGAACGAATCCTATTTTTTGCTTCATCAAATAGTGCTAAAGCATTTTCATCTTTTGTATAGCCAGATTGAATGCTTAATAAACTGATAATTACTTGCATGTTATTTTTTACACGATGGTGTATTTCTTTTAATAATATTTCTTTTTCATCTCTTTGAGTTTCTATTAATGCAGTTCTCTCTTTTACTTTTTCTTCAAGTTCTTTACTGATTTTTTTTTGTTGAGTTTCTTTATAAGAGGATATCTGATATATGGTATAAAAAATTATAAGTGTAAAAGCTAAAATAACCCACCATTTTTTCCACCAAGGAGAAGTAATTGTAAAGCTATAAGTTGTGGGTGTCTGGTTCCATAATCCATCTTCATTTCTTGCTTTAACTTCAAAAATATAATTACCAGGAGGCAAATTTGAGTAGGTTGCGGAAGTCTTTTTTGTTGCTTTAAACCATTCGTTATCAAAAGGAGTTAATTTGAAACGGTATTGAATATTTTCAGGAAAAGATAAATTAATTGCCGAAAATTCAAAAGTTAAATGATTTTCGTTGTGACTTAAAATAAGATTTTGCGGTAAATTACTCCATTTAATGAGCTCTCGAGAATAATTAAACCAGTCTACATTCTCAAAAAATAATTTAATATTATTAATATGTACGTTTGGTTGGAAAACATTGGTTTTATCTTCTGTAGGATTATATTTTGTTAATCCTTTTACAGTTCCTATCCATAAATTACCTTTTTCATCTTCGTAAATTGCTCCGCTATTACATTCCGTACCTTTAAAACCTTGTTTAGAATTATAGTTTTTATATTATTTATTTGCCCATAACTGTTTAATGTAATTTTGTCTAAACCTTTATTTGTTCCCGACCAAATGTTTCCTCTTTTATCAGTGTGTAAAAAATAGATAACTCCAGAGGTTAAACCATCATTAATTGTAATAGGTTTAAATTCTATACCATCATACGTAACGATACATCTATCGGTTCCAAACCAAATTTTACCATATTTATCTTCGGTTATGCTGCCAATATATGAATTGCAAAAACCACTAGATTTTGAATAATTAGTTATTTTTTTATTTTTTAGCTTGTTGACTCCATTTCCTGTCCCTATCCAAATATTACCTTTAGAATCTTCAAATAAAGAGTGTATGTAATCGTGTGACAATCCATTTTTAGAAGTGTATGTAGTGAATTTGTTATTTTCATATTTACATAAACCTCCACCATAAGTTCCAATCCATAAAAGACCTTGTTTATCAATTAGCAATGCTTTTGTATAGTTAATAGGCAATCCGTCTTTGGTTGTAAATGTTTTAAAATTTATACCATTATACTTTACTAGACCTTTTTTTGTAGAGAACCATAAATTACCATCATTATCTTTAACAACATCCCGAATAGAGTTACTAGGTAATCCATTAGAAGTTGTGTAATGGGATAATCTTTTGCCATCGTATTTATAAATACCATCCTCAACAGAAACTGTCCAAATATTTTTATTATTATCAATAGTAATTCCAAATATTTTATGAGAATTTAGACCTTCTATTTTATCATAATATGAAAATGCTTTATTTGCATATTTGATTAAGCCACCTCCACTAGCTCCTATCCATATATTACCAGATTTGTCTTCAAAAACGACCGATAAGTTATTTGTAGTTAAACCGTTATTTTGTGTAATATGTTCAATTTCATTATTATCTTTTAGTAAATAAATTCCATTATCAGTTGTACTTATCCATATATTTTTATTCTTATCTTTAGTTATACTTGTTATAAAATTAGAATTAGATAGGCTTGGTATAACTTCAAATTTAAATCGATTGTCACTATCAATACTGCCTTTTAAAAACCTTACAATTCCTTTATCTTTTGTTCCAATAAGTATATTTCCGTTAAAATCTTCTGTAATTGCACTAACTTTATTTGAAATCAGGCCATTTTCTGTTGTTATAAAAACGGTATCTTTTCCAGAAATATAGGTTATTCCATTAGAGCCCCCAATCCAAATATTTTTTTTACTGTCTTGTATTATACAGGAAATGTTCTCATTTAAAAAAGTATTCACATTTTTAGAATAGTTTTTAAAACTTCCGTTAAAATAAGTGCTTACGCCAATTTCGCTACCTATCCATATTTTATTTGAATTATCACAGAATAGAACATTGTTATTAGTTTCACTTAAAAGACCATCACTTTTAGTGAAAATGAAAAATTTCCGACCATCATATCGTGTAACTCCTCCCCAAGTAGAAGTTGCCCATATATTGCCATTTTTATCAGTACAAATATCTGTTACGATATTTCCTGCAATACCATTTTTCTCATTATAATTTATAAAATTTAGTCCATCAAATTTACTTATTCCTCCACCAGAAGTGGCCAGCCAAAGATACCCTTGTTTATCTTGTGTAATTGAATTTACTTCAGATTGGGGTAAGCCTTTTTCTACATTATAATTCTCAAAATTATAAGTTTGAGTAAAGGAAATTTGACTTACAGCAATTGTAAGTAGTATTGAGAGATATAGTTTTAATAGTTTAATTTTTTTAATTTTATATTAGTGTAATAGTAGAGTAGAATAACGGATTGAAAACTAACTACCTATACTTTGTTTGTTTTAGTATAACCCATATTTATTAAAAGCTCAAAAACTTTATCTTTAAACTCTCCTTGGATTAAAATTTCGCCATTTTTTAAAGCTCCACCTACACCACATTTTGACTTTAATATTTTAGCTAAATCTTTTAAGTTATTATCATCCCCTATAAACCCTGTGATTAAAGTTACTGATTTTCCTTTACGTTGTTTACGGTCAATCAATACTTTTAGTTGCTGTTCATTATTGTTTAATGTTTCAAATGCTTCATCTTCAGCATCATAATTAAAATTAGGATCGGTTGAATAAACAACGTTTCTATTTTTTTTACTCATGGTACAATTACTTTTAGTGATTTATGAATAACTTCTATTTCTAATTTAGAACCCATTTCTATAGCTTCTCCATCAATATGAATTTGAGAATTGGGGTTTATTAAGGTTATTTTTTTTGAAGTAAATTCTTCAGTGAACTTAAACTTATTAATTTGCTTACTTATAAGGTAGTATCCAAAAATGGGTAGATAAATTAACGGAAATTTTTTTATAGCAATTAACCTCACTAAGCCATCATCTATTTTAGAATTAGGAGATATTATAATATTATTCCCATATTGTTTGGAGTTAGAAAAAGTAACTAAAAATCCTTTTAATATGGTGTGTTCGTTTCCATCATAGCTAACTTTATAGTTTTCAGATTTATATGTCCAGAAACCTTTCAAAGCAATTTTTAAGTAAGTCCAAATCCCTCGTGTTGGAGCTTCTTCAAACCGCCAACTTATATGAGCATCAAAACCAACTCCTGCTGTACCCAAAAAGTAGTTGTCATTAATTTTAATGCTATCTATTAACTTAATTTTACCTTTATTAATTAGTAAAATGGCGGTTTTAATTTGTGTTGAGATATTCAAATCTCTTGCTAAACCGTTTCCAGAACCTGTAGGAATAATAGCGAGAACAGTATTAGAATTAATTAAGTTTTGACCAATCTCGTTTACAGATCCATCACCACCAACGGCTACAATAATATTATATTTAGATTTATTGTTTATTGTTATGTCAATAGCATGCTTTGCTTTTTCAGTGTATTTTATATCAATATTAAACAGAGTTTTATTTAAATACTTATCCACTAGTTTTTCAACTACTTTTTGTTTTCCAACCCCAGAAATTGGGTTAATAATAAATAATATGTTTTGTTTATGGCTAATGATTTATTGTTTTTTTACTAGATAACTGGTTATTAATTAGTCGATTATTGTACTGTTGGATAATTGCTTTAAGTTTTTTTTCTAGTCTGTTTAAATCAACTTTTCGTTGATAAGATAATGTTTGATTCACAAAATTATTTTGAAGTAAACTATCGTTGGGTAAATAATAAAAACTAGTTGTTTTTTCTCCATCAAAAATCAAAAAATGATCCTTGGTAATTATTTGATAGGCTCCGTTTATATATTGAATGGCAAATTTTTCTTCAGGACTAAAAGCATTGTTACCGAAAGATATAATCTCTTTATTAGTACCAACTAGTCCTAAAATAGTAGGCGAAATATCAATATGTTGAAATACTTTTTGATGCGTTCCTTTTAAATTACCTGAAGGATCGTAAATAAATGTAGGCACAGAATACATTCCAACTCTTGTTTTGTATTTAGCAGCATTGGATTCAGAAGAATGATCGGCAGTAAAAACAAAAATAGTATGCTTAAACCAAGGCATTTTTTGAGCGGTTTTGAAAAATTCTTTTAATGAATAATCAGTATAACCAATAGTCTCGTGTAAGGGTAAGTTTCCTTTATTAAATTTATCGATGTGTTTTTTTGGAATGGTATAAGGATGATGTGATGAAACAGTAAAAAGTGTACTAAAAAATGGTGCTGGTTTTTTAGCTAATTCTGTTGCGTAATATTGTAAATAAGGTTCATCAAAAACACCCCAAAAGCCATCAAAATCTTTTTTTTGATTGGGGTACTCATCATAACCGTAATAATTATCAACTCCTACAGAACCTGAAAAACCATTAAATTCCATTGTCCCGTTTTCTCCTCCATGATAAAAAGAGGTGTTGTATCCCTCTTTTTTTAGTGTTTCAGGTAGTCCATCCAATTTATTACTAGAGTATGTAGATAAAACATAAGGTGTATTCATTAGTTGCGGTAATCCTGCTAAAATGCAAGGTAGCGCTTCAATAGAACGATTTCCATTAGAATAAGCATTGGTAAAAACATAGCTTTCTTTCATTAGAGAATCTATAAAAGGAGTATAACCCTCTCCATTATGATAAGCTCCAACATACTCTTTGGCAAAACTTTCTAAAATAATGAGTACAACATTTTTTCCTTTAAGAGCATTATTGTTAATTATTTGAGTTTTGGGGGTATAAATGGTTGCTAATTCTTTTTCAGAAAAATAGTTTATAGGTTTAATGCCTTTAGCATTTAATGTTTTTAAAATTGTAAAAGGCGTGTTTAAAACAATAGGAGTATTCTGTGCTTTTGTATATTGACCTGCATTGACAATGTTTATGGGTTTGTATTGTAACCCACCTCGCATACTGATAAGAGTTAAACCTGAAAAGAGAATTAAAATAAGGGTATGAATAAGGTAGTCTTTTATGTGATAAATGTGAAATTGGAGATTTGGTTTACAATATTTTTTATAGAGAAAGTAAGATAAATACAGCAGTATAACGAATAAAATGTAGTTATACCAAAAATCGATAATATACAAGGGGAGTAGATTTAAAAAGTCACCTCCAATTCCTATCATACTAAAAAAATCAGTAGTAGTTCTTTTCAGCGAGAAATCAAAATAAGCAACATCTATTAGGTTCATTATTATTGCTAGTGAGTTTGAGATGTAAAAAAGAATTGTTAAAAGTTTATTGTACCAGTTAACATTTCTGAACGGAAGAGGAATTAAATGCAATACAATAAGTGGTGAAAATAGAAACGAAATGGCAACAGCGTCAAATCGAAGTCCGTAGAAAAATAAGTTAAAAGAAACATCAGAAAAATGATAACTATTAAATGCATAAAAAAGCAATCTACATAAAGAAAAAATAAGAAAGGCTATCCCTAGTTTCTTCAATAACAGTAAAAGATGACTTAAGTAAGGGGTCATTAATGAAAAATAGAATTAATTTTTCTTAGATTCATTACTATCTGCAAGACCACAACTCCCACAATCATGCGAGTTTTTTTTAATTAAAAACTTAAAAATTAAATAAGCACTTGCCAAACCTAATAAGATAAAAATAGCTAATTCTTGCATACAGTAAAATTAAGTAATTTTTTAATTATAAAGTATTATTTATTATTTGAGATTATTGATAAATCATTGTGTATCATTCGCCTATTGTGCTCTTGAATAAAGGCTTTACATAAATTAATTAATTCTTTTTGCTCTGTAGTATTTTCTGAAATTAGATTGACATGGAATAAAGGGTCTTTTTTAAAATTAAAAACACCAATAACAGTTTTACCATCAAATTGAACAACCAAGTCATTTTTATATAAATGAAAATAATCGGCTAAGTAATTTATAGCAATATGAGGAACTTCTTTGTTGAAAATATCATTACCAAAAGCAATATAATCGTTTGGATAATTGAGTAAATTAAGCACGGTTGGCATAATATCAATTTGTTGAACAACTGTAGAGTCATTAAGTTTTTTTAATTGAGTATTAGATGGGTCGTAAATGATTAGAGGAACAGCAAAGTACCCAGGAAGTGTTTTGTATTGACTTAAATCACTAAAAGTTGAAGCATGATCCGCAGTTAAAACAAAAATAGTGTTTTTAAACCAAGGCATTTTTCGAGCAGTTTTAAAGAATTTTTTTAACGCATAATCGGTGTAACCAATGGTTTCTTGTATTTCTAATTTACCTGTCGGAAAATGGTTTTTATATTTTTCAGGAACTTTATAAGGGTGGTGAGAAGAAACGGAAAAAATAGAGGTGAAAAATGGCTCTTTCATATTGTTCATTTTATTGGCATAAAATTGAAAAAATTCCTCATCCCAAATCCCCCAAAAGCCATCAAAATCATTATCATTTCCATATTCTGTCATCCCAAAATAAGCATCAAAACCAGCTTGTTGGCTAAATGCATCAAACCCCATAGAACCATTAGGTGCTCCATGAAAAAAAGCACTAGAGTAGTTTTCTGTTTTTAATAAACTGGCTAAACTATTTATTTTATTTCCAGAGTAATTAGATAAGATGAAAGGTGTTTTTAACGATGGTATTGATGTAATTGTAGAAGGCATACCTGAAATAGATTTCCGACCATTGGCAAATGATTTTTTAAAGGAATAAGAATAGTTAATGAGAGAATCTAAAAAAGGAGTGAAACCTTTATAATTTGGAATGTCTTTGTTTAATGCACCAAAATGTTCCCTTCCAAAACTTTCTAAAATAATAAGTACAACATTTTTTTTCTTAAATAAACTATCGGAAATATTAGTAAGGTGAGCAGAAAAGATTGTCTCTTGTTTTGATTGAGAGAAATACTTTACATCTTCTAAGGCAACCTCGTCATAAGTTCGTAATAAAGTAAAAGGAGTGTTTAAAACAATGGCTCGTTGGTTAGGTTTAGTAATGTATTTTGAAGCATTACTTAATGTTATTGGTCTGGTACTGTGTCGATAACCACCTCTAACGCCAATAATAGAGAATGCTATAATTGTAGCAGAAAAAAATAGAGATGTAAGAAAATAATAACTATTTTTTTGTTGAGAAACTGCTGTTACTGTTACTTTTTTAGTTAGAAAATAAGTGATAAAAATAAGTGCTGCAGCAATTAAAATCATATACCAATAATCTAAGGTAAATTGGAGAAATAGTTTCCCCATATTTGTTTCGTTAGAAAATTGATCGAACATTGCTATTGTCGTCCGTTTTAGTGTGAATTTATAATAAATCGTATCCATTAAATTGACAATAATTCCAAGAGATAATGGTATGATAAAAAACCAGTTTGTTATTTTTTGATAAATATTGAGGTTTCGAAACTTAAAAGGGATAATTTGAAGTAAAATATATAATCCTAATAAATAAAGGAGTCCAGCAATATCAAAAAAGATACCTCCATAAAATATTTTAACTAAAACGCCAAAAGATAAATCGGGATAAAAGCTATAATTAAATAGGATGAAAATTACTCTACAAAGCGAAAATAGAAATAATGCAATTCCAAAACGGAGGAGCAAAGCTGTATAAATATTGACTTTTTTGAATGCCATAGTTTATGCTAAACTTTTTTATTTTTTAAAATCACTAAGGTAAACTCTAATAAGAACGGGCATTTTGAAGGAGGGTTTAACCAGTTATTTTTTTTATCTTTTAGCATAAATAATTTGTTACAAAATTAACAATAAGCTCAGTAAAGTTATATAAAATCAATTAACTTTAGGCTTTCAAAAAATACAATATTATGTCATTAAAATTTAACCGTAGAAAATATTCTGATGAAGTTTTAATTAACCTTTACAAAGGATTACTAAAACCAAGATTGATAGAGGAAAAAATGATGGTGCTTTTGCGTCAAGGAAGAATTTCGAAATGGTTTTCAGGAATAGGTCAGGAAGCAATTTCTGTAGGAGCAACAATGGCGTTAAATAAAGACGAGTTTATTTTACCGATGCATAGAAATTTAGGCGTATTTACTTCTCGTGATATTCCGTTACATCGTTTGTTTTCTCAGTTTCAAGGAAAAATGAATGGGTTTACAAAAGGGAGAGACCGTTCTTTTCATTTTGGATCTCAAGAACATAATATTGTGGGAATGATTTCACATTTAGGCCCACAAATGGGTGTCGCAGATGGGATTGCTTTAGGAAATTTACTAAAAAAAGATAAAAAAGTAACCTTAGTTTTTACAGGTGATGGAGGAGCGAGTGAAGGAGATTTTCATGAGTCAATTAATACAGCTGCAGTATGGCAGTTGCCAGTAATTTTTTTGGTAGAAAATAATGGTTATGGTTTATCTACCCCTTCAAGAGAACAATTTATTTTTAAAAACTTTGTAGATAAAGGAATTGGCTATGGGATTGAAACAGAACTGATTGAAGGTAATAATATTTTAGAAGTCTATCATAAAATAAGCCAGATAGCAGAATCTATCCGTAAGAATCCGAGACCAATATTAGTAGAATGTTTGTCTTTTAGGATGCGTGGACATGAAGAGGCTTCAGGAACTAAATATGTGCCTCAAGAGTTAATGGATGAATGGGGAGCAAAAGACCCTGTTGAAAATTTTGAGAAGTTTTTATTGTCAGAAAAAGTATTGGATGAAAAAACTGTTGAAGAACTTAAAGCGACAATAAAAGCAGAAGTTGTTTCGGAGTGGGATAAAGCTTACGAAGAGGCTCCTTTAGTCGCGAATACAGAAACAGAATTGAATGATATTTATGCTCCATTTGAGTTAAATGAAATAGTTCCTGACACATCAAACACAACAGAGAAAAGAATGATTGATGCTATTTCTGACGGGTTAAAACAGAGCATGGAAAAGCATGATGACTTAGTGTTGATGGGACAGGATATTGGTGATTACGGAGGTGTTTTTAAAATTACAGATGGTTTTGTAGAAAAATTCGGAAGAGAAAGAGT
>JAESTF010000015.1 GCA_016763795.1 Flavobacteriales bacterium | reverse complement strand
GAGCAACAGGAGCAGTTGGACCTACAGGAGCTATTGGGCCTGCTGGACCTACGGGAACCGCTGGTGCTACTGGAGCAACGGGAGCTATTGGCCCTGTCGGAGCAACAGGAGCAGTTGGACCTACAGGAGCTATTGGGCCTGCTGGACCTACGGGAACCACTGGTGCTACTGGAGCAACAGGAGCTATTGGCCCTGTCGGAGCAACGGGAGCAGCCGGACCTACTGGGGCAACGGGAGCAGTTGGTGCTACTGGACCAACGGGGCCTGCCGGTACTAATGGCGTAACATCTATGAATGGAGCTACTCTTGGAGGAGTATATATGATTAGTTCAGCGACATGGGTAACTGTGCCTGGAGTATCTATTACTTTTACTGCTCAAACAACTACAGCCTTTGTTGTCCTTTCTGCTTCTGGTTGGGGGTTTACAAATGCTATGGCTTTTGTTCAATTTAGAGTTAGAAATGGAGCTTCAACAATAGGGAGTACGAATTCAAAAATTCAAAGTTATGATGATGTTACGGGCACTATTACACCGTGGAGTTGTACATACTCAAGAGTAGTTACAGGTTTAACCGTTGGAAATAGCTATACTTTCACTGTACAAGCCCAAAGAGGTGGTATATTTGGAACACTTGATGCTCAAATAGACACTTCACAAGATGGTCACCATTTATCTTTATCTGTTATTCAATAAGTATTCAATTTAAATATTATGAAAAATCTATTATATTCAATTATTGTTGTTTTTGCTTTTATGTTTTCTCAAACTATTAAGGCTCAAAATAGCACGAAGTCAACATTAACGACATCTGCTAAAAACAATCTTGCTAATACAAAAATTACAACAAAAAAAGAGAAGTCTGTTTTATCTACTTCTTCAAAAATGATAGTTACAACAGTAAAAAAGAAAAAAACAGGCTTACCTAAAAAAAATGGAGGAGACACTCCAAAATTAGGTCTTATGAATAAGAAGGAAAAATAAACTTTCAAACTTAAACTTTAGGAAATGAAAATATTCAAACATACATATTGGAAAGAGCTATCCTTCTTGGTAATGCTTCTTTCATTTTGTTTATTGTCTCAAGCTCAAAACACATTGGTGCTTAACGGAGGTATTACTGTGCTTAATGGTGGTACAGCAGGAACTCCAGTGTATTTAGTTGTAAACGAATCTAATACTGCAGGAATAACAAGGTTAAATGGAGGAGGACACATCCATTCCGAAAATCAATACAATTTCGTTAAATGGATTTCAGGAACAGGAATAGGAAATTATGTCATCCCTTTTGGTGTTGGTGGTAATGCTACAGATTACATTCCTTTTACTTTTAATAAAACAACAGCAGGAAATAGTGATTTAGATATGTCAACTTGGGCGACTAATCAACAAAATATACCACATGCAGGAATAAGTAATGTTGGTGCAGTTACAAGTATGACAGGCTTAGCCGATTCAGTAGTTTCTGCTTTAGATCGATTTTGGGACATTCGTTCATCTGCTACAGCAGATTTAACTTTTTCTTATCTTGGAGTAGAGAATACTACAGCAAGCCCAACAGATACCGTAAAGGCACAACATTGGAATGGAACATCTTGGGATGTTCAAGCTGGACCAGGGAATTTAGGCATTGTTGCTGGAGTAGGAACGGTTGGCCCGATTCCGGGACAATCTACTTTTTCTCCTTGGATTTTATCTGTAATTCCTACTTGTCCAACAGCAGCTATTTCTTATGCAAATACTCCTTTTTGTACAAATGACGTAACAACTCAAAATGTTACATTTTCTGGAGGTTTAGGAGGAGGATATTCTTCAACTCCAGCAGGTTTAACACTTGATGCATTAACAGGAGATATTATACCGAATACAAGTACTGCAGGAACTTATACAGTTACTTATACTATAGCTCTGACAGCTACATGTCCAGAATTTACGGTAGATGCTATTGTTACCATTAACCCAATAGCAACAACAAATGATGTTGCAACTATTTGTGAAGGAACTACCATTTTGTTAGGAGGAGTAATGCAGACAACAGCAGGGTTCTACAATGATACGTTACAAACAACATTAGGGTGTGATAGTATTATTATTACAGAACTTATAGTTAACCCAGTAGATACAATAATTTCTACAGCATCTATTTGTTTGGGGGAAGACACATTGTTGGGAGGAGTATTACAAACAACAGCAGGAACTTATTACGATATATTTCAATCAACATTAGGTTGTGATAGCGTTGTTGAAACGACTTTAAGCATTAATTTATTACCTATTGTTGTTGCAAGTTCTGATGATACAATTTGCCCTGGAGAAATTACTAACATAAGTGCTACAGGAGGGACAAATTATACTTGGGATAATGGCTTAGGTTCAGGTCAAAATCAACCGGTTAATCCATTAGTAACAACTGTTTATACCGTAACGGGTACAGATGCAAATAACTGTTCGAATACCGATAATGTTGAAATAACGGTAGAATTAGGAACAATTGCTGATGCAGGAATAGACCAAGAGATTTGTATTGATGAAGTTTCATTTGGATTAAATGGAAACATACCTTTAATTGCTGGAGAAAGTGGCTTGTGGACTATTTTAAATTCAGGAATACTTATAGATCCTCTTCTTAGTAGTGCAACTGGATCAGGATTATTATTGGGAGAAAACGTATTTGTTTGGACCATTTCTAATGCTGCCTGCCCTCCATCATCAGCTTCTGTTACTATCAATGTTATTGATTGTGAACCATCAGCATTATTAATTCCAAACGTATTTACACCTAATGAAGATGGATTTAATGACTTTTTTACTGTTGACGGAATAGGTCTTGAATCAGTAGAAGGGGAAATTTTTAACCGCTGGGGACAAAAAATGTTCTCTTGGAACAATGTTAATGGAGGTTGGGACGGAAGAACAACTTCTGGTTCAGAGGCTCCAGATGGAACTTACTTCTTTATTATAACAGCTAAAGGTGTTGATGGAACAGAATATTTTGAGAAAGGGACATTTAGTTTGATTAGATAATGTTATAAATACAATTAAAAAAGACCTTTTTGATAATCAAAAAGGTCTTTTTTAATTAGTTGTATTTGAAAACACGTTTCACTCTTGGAGAATAAGAGGTTAAAATTTCATAGGGAATCGTTCCAATACATCTTGCCATTTCGGTTATAGGATTGTCATTACTAAAAATATAAGCATCATCGCCTTCTTTACATGGTATGTTTGTAATATCAATCATAACCATATCCATACAAACGCTACCAATTATCGGAGCATTTTTATCATTAACAATCATTTTCCAACGACCATTACCAAGCTTTCTACTTAAACCATCAGCATAACCTACAGGAATTGTTGCAATTGTTATATCATTAGAAACAATCCCTTGTCTACCATAGCCAATTGTGTCTCCTTTTTTGACGTACTTAATTTGAGCTATTTTAGATTTTAAAGTACTAGCAGGGAATAGTTTTTTTTGAGTAGCTACATCAGAACAAACACCATATAAACCAATTCCTAAACGGACCATTTCAAATTGAGCATCACTAAAACGAATAATTCCATTAGAATTTAAAATGTGTTTATCTATATGGTAATTAAAATTGTTTGAGATAGATTTGGCTATAGTTGTGAATTTTTTAATCTGCTGATTAGTAAATTCATCATGTTTTTCTTCATCAGGAGCAGCCAAATGAGAAAAATACTTTCAATTTTTAGGAAAGGATTTTTGGAAAGGATTTTCAATAACTCAGAAATTTCATTAGAATCAAACCCTAAACGGTGCATCCCTGTGTCTATTTTTAAAGTAATTGAAAAGGGGGTAGAATTATCTAATGTTTCGATTAATTTGTTTAGTGCGTGTAACGAAAAAATAGTTGGTGTTAGTTGATGTTCTTTTACTAAATCAAAACTATCTATTTCTGGTTTCATTACCATAATAGGGATTTTAATTCCTGCATTTCTTAGTTCAATTCCTTCAAAAGTATTGGCAACACCTAAGTAATCTACTTTATTTTCCTCCAATAATTTAGCAACATCATAAGTTCCTAATCCGTAAGAAAAAGCCTTAACCATTACCATTATTTTGGTGGTAGGCTTAAGTAATGATCTGAAATAACTTAGATTAGTAACTAAATTATTCATATGAATTTCTAAAGTGGTATCGTAAACTAACTCTTTGATAAGCTTAACTTTTAGTCGCGTTATTATAACAAGTTCTACAAAGCGGTTCATACTCATCAATTTCTCCTAAGAGAACTAACTCATCTTTTTCTACTTTTCGGTAAGAGTGATTGGCTAAATCACCACAATGCATACAAATGGCATGCACTTTAGTTACATATTCGGCACAAGCAATTAATCCTGGCATTGGTCCAAAAGGTGCTCCTTTAAAATCCATATCTAATCCAGCAACAATAACTCTAATTCCACTGTTAGCTAATTGATTACATACCGCTATTAATCCATCATCAAAAAACTGAGCTTCATCAATACCCACAACATCAACACCTGTAGCTAAAATAGGAATATTAGATGAGGAAGGTACTGGTGTAGAATGTATTTCGTTAGCATCATGAGAAACAACCATTTCTTCATCATAACGTGTATCAATTCCAGGTTTAAAAATTTCTACATTTTGCTTGGCAAACTTTGCTCTTTTCATTCTACGAATTAACTCTTCTGTTTTTCCAGAAAACATAGAGCCACAAACAACTTCTATCCAGCCTTTTTTCCTATTGGGGTTTATGGTATTTTCAAGAAACATAGTTTATTTATTCTTCTGTTTTAAAAGTTATTTTTTTCTTAATTTTATCTGAATAATAATAGGCTTCAAAGTTATGGAAATAGACGAAATACGACAAGAGTTAAATGATTTATTAGAAAATGTTGTTGATCATTCAGGTAGATATACTGCTGAGCGTCCAATACCGTCATTAGAAATTAGTTTTGTATTGAGCAAGATTAATAAAATGCAAGAAAATTTAACCATCTTAAAATATTTGTTGGAGCAGAAAGAAATGTATTCAAAAAAAATAAAAAAAGAGAAAAGAAATCAAACCTTAAAAGTGCAGGAGGAAATCGTTGTTACAGAAACTACTGAAGAAAAAATTGTTGTAGTTGTTGAAGAAAAGCCCGCAACTGGAGAAACAATAGTAAAAGAGCCTATTAAAATAGAACAACAAACCATTTTAAAACTCATAGATGCATTAACTCTTAACGATAGGTATTTATATGCCAATGAATTGTTCAATAAAGATATGAATGCTTTTAATGAGTTTGTTAAAAGCGTTGACAATTCTTCAACTTTGAGTACTGCAAAAGAGATTTTATTTTCATTAAATTTAGATATAGAGAATCAACATGTCGCTTCTTTTTCAGAATTGATTGACCGAAGATTTTCTTAAAATGAGAAAGGTAATATTTTTTCTTTTTTTTCACTTTCTTTTTTTTCACTTTCCTCTCAAAACATTAATTATGCTCGAAAAATTGTTGACACATTAACTTCTAAATACTTTTCAGGAAGAGGAGCGGTTAATGATGGAGAACAAAAAGCAGCAAATTATATTGCAAATGAATATCAAAAGCAAGGACTAAAACAGTTTAATAATTCTTTTTTTCAAGCATTTAATTATCCAATAAATACTTTTCCGAAAGAGGTAAGCGTAGGTTTTGATAATATTAAGTTAGAAGCTGGTAAAGACTATATTGTTGGAGCAGCCTCTGGGAAGATAAGTGGAACCTATGAACTAGTTTGGTATAATAAAGAGAATGTTCCGACCAAAAAACAGCTTAAAAAGTTATTTAATGTAGATTTTTTTACTAATAAGTTTGTGGTTATTGATGATGAAGGGCTAGAAAAAGAAAATGAATCGTTTCGAGCATTAAAAATAAATACTGTAGGCGCTTCAGGGATTATTTTTATTGAAGATAAATTAACACAGCATTTATCTGGGACGTATAATGATTTTGGTGTTTTACATATAAAAAGAGAGAAAATAAAAAGAAGTTATAAAAAGATAACATTAGAGGTAGACCAAAAATTTATAAGAAATTACCAATCACAGAATGTAATTGCTTATGTCGAGGGAACAGAATATCCTGATTCTTTTATTGTACTTTCTGCACATTACGATCATTTAGGGATGATGGGGAATAAGGTTTATTTTCCTGGAGCAAATGATAATGCAAGTGGTGTTGCAATGTTGTTGAACTTTGCCAATTATTATGCTCAAAATAAACCAAAAAAGTCAATTACTTTTATTGCTTTTGGAGCAGAAGAAGCAGGGCTTATTGGCTCTAAACATTTTGTAGAAAATCCATTAGTATCTCTTGGTAAAATAAACTTTGTTTTTAATATGGATTTGATGGGAACAGGAAGTGAGGGAGCAATGATTGTAAATGGGCGTGTATTTGAAAAACAATACGCTTCTTTGCTTAAAATTAATAAGAATAAAGAATACTTACTTACCATAAAAAAAAGAGGCAGGGCAGCAAATAGCGATCATTATTGGTTTTCAGAAAATAATGTCCCTGCATTTTTTATGTATTTAATGGGAGGAATAAGTGCTTACCATGATGTTGACGATATTGCTAAAACATTACCCCTTACTAAGTTTGAGAATACTTTTCGGTTGATTCGTGATTTTGTGGATGGATTATAATTATTGTTAGTTCGAGTGCGAAGTGTATCGAGAACAAAATGTTTTTACTTCTTATCATTTTTATAAATGATTTGTACTTAATTTTGAAAAATTATTTGTTATCCTGAGCTTCTCGAAGGATAAAATAATTTAAACAAAAGAGACATGAAAAAGAAAACAGCAGAATCTACAAGGGCAATAATGACGGAGTTAGTATTGCCAAATGACACCAATACACTAGGAAATTTAATGGGAGGGAGGCTTTTGCATTGGTTGGATATTTGTGCAGCAATTTCTGCTCATCGTTGTTCTAATAGAATTGTTGTAACAGCTGCGGTAAACAATGTTTCTTTTGCTCACCCTATTAAATTAGGCGATATTATTACTTTAGAAGCAAAAGTTAGCCGCTGTTTTAATTCTTCTATGGAGGTAATTATTGAAGTTTTTGTTGAAGATCACAGAACTGGAGCAAAAACAAAATGTAACGATGCTATTTATACTTTTGTTGCTGTGGATCAAATAGGTAGTCCAATTGCTGCCCCAGAATTAATACCCGAAACTGATCAAGAGAAAAAACGCTATGAAGGGGCTTTACGCAGAAGACAATTGAGTTTAATTTTAGCGGGTAAAATGAAACCGGAAGATGCTACGGAGTTGAAAAAATTGTTTACATAAAAAAAGCATTATATTTATTCCATAAAGAAACTACCTATGGAAGAAAAAGAGCACTTAAATCTTGAGCAAACAAGCACATTATTATGCTCTCAATGTTCAACGTCAATGAACGAAAGTGATGTCTTTTGTAATTCTTGCGGATTCCCGGAAAAAGGAACAAGTCGAGAACAGGCAAAATTTCATGCTAAAGCTGTAATGAAAAAAAGTAATAAGAATGATGCTGATAAAAAAGTTAAATCAGCAAGAAACACCCTATACGTTGTTGGAGGATTTACAGGAGTAGTAGGGGTTAGTTCTTGTTTTTTAGCAGGAGACGTTGCGGTTTTGGTAACAAACTTGATTCTTTCAGGAATTTATGTATTGCTAGGGTTTTGGTCAACAAAAAAACCCTTAGCAGCACTCTTGTCCGGCTTACTTTTGTATATACAGTGGTTGTAATAAATGGTGTTTTTGAACCAGAAACATTGTATAAGGGAATCATTTGGAAAATATTAATTATAACCTACTTAGGAAAAGGCTTGTATTCTGCTAATTTAGTCCAAAAAGAAGAGAAATAATATGAGCATATTTATTTGTTCAAATTGTGATATATCATTTAATGATTCGGTAAAATTTTGCACTCAATGTGGTGCTAATTTATTAGAAAAAGGAGAAGAGGAAAACTCAAAATATATTACAAAATCAGTAGTATTTTACCTAACTTTTATAACATACATTGTTGTTTATTATATTCTTTCCCCAGAATTTTTAACATTAGGCTTTACTTTGTTTTTGGAGGGAATTTTTGCGGTTTTAATTTTAACATTTTGTTTGTTTGATTTAAAAAAAATAGTAAGATTATTTAGAATACCTAAAGTCAATATTTGGGTGTATGTATTCATTTTTATTTTTCCAGTCATTTCTGCTTTTATTGTTAGTATTAGCATGGAATATATAAATAGTAGGTTGTTTGGTTTTGACTCTGAGAATCTATACTTAAACTATATTGCTTTTGAAAACCCTATTTTATGGTCATTTATCTTTATCTCTTTTGTTCCAGCTGTTTTTGAGGAGTTAGGGTTTAGAGGTTATTTATTTAATCAGCTCTTAAAGATTACATCTCCTAAAGTTACAATTTTGATTACAGCATTTTTATTTGCGTTAATGCATTTTTCATTTGTTTCCATTGTATGGATTTTCCCTTTTGGTTTGGTATTAGGGTATCTAAGACTAAAGCATAATACAATTTGGTTTGGAATGATCATTCATTTTATACACAACTCAGTAGTACTACTTATAGACATGAGTTATTACGAAGTTTTTTTTAATGATAATTTACCATTTTAGTCATTCTGTATCAGTATACCAACTGCTATACATCAAGTAACTATCGGCAATCCGATTAATTTCTCCTTCTAATAAATCACTGCTAACTTCTTTAATTTTTTTAGCAGGAATACCAGCATATACACAGCCGCTTTTTACATGTGTTCCTTTAGTAATAATGGCTCCGGCAGCAATAATTGAGTTACTTTCAATTACAACATCATCCATAACAATTGCTCCCATACCAATTAATACATTATCCTTTATGGTACATCCATGCACCATTGCATTGTGTCCAATAGAAACATTATCACCAATATTGGTGGGAGATTTTTTGTAAGTGGCGTGTATAATGGCGCCATCCTGAATGTTTACTTTATTACCAATTTTTATGTAATGTACATCGCCTCTAATTACAGCGTTAAACCAAACACTGCAATCATTTCCCATTATAACATCGCCTACAATAGTGGCATTTTCGGTTAAAAAGCAGTTTTCGCCAAATTGTGGTGTTTTTCCTAGTAGTGTTTTTATCAAAGCCATAGAAATCTTAAAATGTAATTTGTCTGACAAATTTATTCAATAAAAAACGACTATTTTGCATGTTCAAGAAACTTTAAATATGAGTTATTTAGAAACCACCAAAAATGTTTATAAAAAAGCAGCAGAAACCCCTGATGTAGGGCTTTGTTGTACTACAACTCCAATTTGGCAATTGCCCGAATTAGAAATTCCAACCATAATGTTAGAAATGAATTATGGTTGTGGGAGTACGGTTAATCCGAGAGATTTAGTTAATAACCCTAAAATACTTTATGTTGGTGTTGGTGGAGGAATGGAGTTATTGCAATTTGCTTATTTCAACAGACAAAAAGCTGGGGTTATTGGTGTTGATGTAGTAGATGAGATGTTAGAGGCATCAGAAAAAAACTTTAAAGAAGCAGAAAAAATGAATCCTTGGTTTAATGCTGACTTTGTTGAATTGAAAAAAGGTGATGCATTGAATTTACCTGTTAAAGATGAAAGTATTGATGTTGCTGCTCAAAATTGCCTGTTCAATATTTTTATAAAAGAAGATTTAAAATTGGCATTAAAAGAAATGTACCGGGTGCTAAAACCACACGGACGCTTAGTATTATCTGACCCTACTTGCGAAACCGAAATGCCTGAAAATTTAAAAGCGGATGAAAAATTAAGAGCATTGTGTTTAAGTGGGGCTTTATCATTAGACGAATACATTAAAATGATAACAGATGCTGGTTTTGGAACAGTAGAAATTAGAGCAAAAAGGCCATATAGAGTTTTATCTCCTAATCATTATGATACAGATAAAAATATTTTTATAGAAAGTGTGGAAGTGTGTGCAATTAAAGATCCAGTATTACCAGATGGACCTTGTGTTTTTACTGGGAAAACAGCTATTTATTATGGAGATGAGGAGTTTTTTGATGACAATGTAGGCCATACGCTTTTACAGCAGATGCCTTTAGCAATTTGCGATAAAACAGCAAAAGCATTTAAAGCATTAAATAGAAACGATATTTATATTTCAGAATCTACCTATTTTTATGATGGAGGAGGTTGTTGTTAAAATAAAAACAAAAGAATGGCATTTATAGAAGTTATACACGAAGATTCAGCAGAAGGAGAGTTGAAAGAAATTTATGATAATTTGATTGAAACCAGAGGTAAAATTGCTGAGGTTCATAAAATTCAAAGTTTAAATCCAGAGTCTATTGTTAATCATATGGATTTATATATGACCATTATGTTTGGCCGTTCTCCATTAAAAAGAGTGCAACGAGAAATAATTGCGGTTGTGGTTTCTAAAGCTAATAATTGTGAGTATTGTCAAAAACATCATGCAGAAGCAGTAAATCATTATTGGAAAGATGAGAATAAAACGAACCAACTAAAAAAAGATTACACAGGATTAAATTTAAAATCTTTAGATATGTTGTTGTGTGATTATGCGTGGGAATTAACTAAAAATCCAGGAAACGAAACTGAAAAAACATTTATTGAGCCTCTAAAAAACGAAGGATTAGATGATAGAGCAATTTTAGATGCCACTTTAGTAATTGCATATTTTAATTTTGTAAATAGAATTGTGTTAAGCCTTGGTGTACATTTAGAAGAAAGTGTTGGAGGATTTAAGTATTAATGCACTTAAAGATTAAAATATTCATTATTACGTTTTTAGCAATTGGCAATTTTTCTTTTAAAGATCAAGATGTTGATCGCGAAATAAAAATGGTTCGGATAGGCTTTTATCAAGCTACGCAAAATAGCAAGAAAGCAAAACCATTATCAATTATTATTAAAAATTTTAAGTCAAAATCTTCAATAATAAAAGCCTACGAAGGGGCCAATATGGCCATTTTAGCCAAAACAAGATGGAGTCCTTTTTCAGCCATAAGGTTAGTTAAAAAAGCCGTAAAAATGTTAGCGTTAGCTGTAATACAATCGCCCCAAAACTTAGAGATAAGATTTATTCGTTTTGCAGTTCAAAAGAATATCCCATCATTTTTAAATTTGAGTAAAAATATTGAAGAGGATAAAAAATTTATTATAGAAAATATAAATAGTTTTAATAAGAATGTCTTATCAAATAACATGAGAAATTATATTTTAACCTTTATGATGGAACAAGGAGGTTACAATAAAGAAGAAAAGGAATTAATTAAAAAACGTTTAACTTGACTATTCTCTGTTTTTAGAATCAATAATTATGGTAATAGGGCCATCATTTATTAATTGAACTTGCATATTTGCTCCAAATTCACCAGTTTGTATTGGTTTTTTTAAATCTTTTTCTAGTTGGGAAATAAATTTTTTATATAAAGGAATTGCTATTTCAGGTTTTGCTGCTTTAATAAAAGAAGGTCTATTTCCTTTTTTTGTATTGGCATGCAAAGTAAATTGGCTAATTAATAAGAGTTCTCCACCAATATCAGCTACAGAAAGGTTCATAGCTCCATTTTCATCACTAAAGATACGTAAACGATTAATTTTACCCGAAAGCCACTCAATATCTTCTTCAGTATCAGAAACCTCCATTCCTAATAAAATTAATAAACCACTACCTATTTTTCCTTTAACAATATTGTTAATTGTTACGGAAGCGCTGCTTACTCTTTGTATGACTGCTTTCATAAGGTTAGTTGATAAATTTATTTGTGAGTTTGTCTAAAAAATTAAAAGAAGATTCTTCAATTATCAATACCCCAAGCCTCTATAGTTCTCATCTTCATCATCATTATAGATGCTCACATAATTGTTGTATCTAAACCCTGAAATTTCATCATTTTCTAAAGCTTTTTTAATTGCACATTTTGGCTCATTAATATGAACACAATTATTAAAATGACAGCTATTCAGTAAACCTCTCATTTCTAAAAAATAATGAGATAATTCTTCTTTCTTAAAATCAATTAATCCAAAAGCTTTAATCCCAGGAGTATCTATTAAAAAACCACCAAAATTGAGTTCAAACATTTCTGCAAAAGTGGTAGTGTGTTTTCCTTGTTGGTGCATTTCAGAAATTTCACTTGTTTTTAAATTTAGATTAGGTTCTATAGCATTTAATAAGGTTGTTTTTCCCACTCCAGAATGACCAGAGACAACAGAGATTTTGTCTTTCATTATTATTTCTAATGCCCTTAGGTTTGTCTTTTCTGTTGCCGAAACTTCTAAACATTTGTAGCCAATGTTTTCGTAGTTGTATCTTAGAAATGCTAATTCTTCTTTTTCTTCTGTAGAATAAATATCAATTTTATTAAAAACAATTATTGTCGGAATGTGATAAGCTTCTGCCGAAACTAGAAATCGATCGATAAAAGCGGTATAAGTTTTTGGCTGTGAAAGTGTAACAATTAAAATCGCTTGATCAACATTGGCCGCAATAATATGAGACCGCTTAGAAAGATTAACAGATTTTCGAATAATGTAATTTTTTCGTTTTTCAATTTGATAAATCACAGCTGTTCCGTCTTCTTCTTTTTTTAATAAAACAATATCCCCAACAGCAATAGGGTTAGTCGTTTTAATTCCTTTTAAACGGAATTTCCCTTTAATACGAGCCTCTATTTGCTCTTCGTTATTTAAACGAACAGAATACCAACTTCCTGTAGATTTGATTACAATTCCTTTCAATAGATAAATTAAAAAATCAAAAATAGGGAATAAATTAGCTATCAGCTAAAATTCTTACTTTCGTGTTTAAATAATCAAAGTTCGTAATATGAAGGATGAAGGGAAACTTTCAACTTTATAACTTTCAACTTTATAACTGAGAACAATGTCGATAGAAGTAAAAAATGTAACGAAAATTTATGGAGAACAAAAAGCGTTAGATGATGTGTCTTTTTCGATTGAACCGGGTCATATTGTTGGTTTTTTAGGGCCAAATGGAGCAGGAAAATCTACGATGATGAAAATTATCACCTGTTTTATTCCTCAAACAACAGGCAGTGTTAGCGTTTGCGGATTTGATGTGATTGAAAACCCTATTGATGTAAAAAGACAAGTAGGGTATTTACCGGAGCACAATCCGTTATATATAGACATGTATGTTAAGGAGTATTTAGATTTTGTTGGAGGAGTTTATAAAATAGAAAATAGGACGGCTCGAATAAAAGAGATGATCGACATGGTTGGTCTGGGAATAGAGCAAAATAAAAAAATAGGAGCCTTATCTAAAGGTTATCGACAAAGAGTTGGCTTGGCTCAAGCAATGATTCATGATCCTAAGGTTTTAATTTTAGACGAACCAACAACAGGTTTAGATCCCAACCAATTAGAAGAAATAAGAAACCTGATTAAAAACATTGGAAAAGAGAAAACAATTATGCTTTCTACACACATTATGCAGGAAGTAGAGGCTATTTGTGATAAAACAATTATTATTAACCACGGTAAAATTGTGGCAAACGATAAAACACAAGATTTACAAAACCAGCAACAAAACCAAATTGTATTAAAAGTAGAATTTGATAAATCAACAACACAAAAAGATCTTCAAAATATAGAAGGTGTTATACAGGTGAAAAACTCAAACAATAACACTTGGTTGTTCGAAATTGAAAAGGATGCTGTTAGAAACAATATTTTTCAATTCGCTATGCAAAAAGAAATAGTAGTGCTTTCCATCCAAAAAGAAACACAAAGCTTAGAATCGGTGTTTAAGAAGTTGACAACTTAATTGAGATAAAAGATCGCTTCGCTTTTAGATAAAAGAGTAAAAACATCAAGCGAATCAAGTCTTTATACTCTTTTCTGGTGTTTAAACTCTTAATCAACTATATCACACTTTTCAATAATAGCGTCTTCATATAATTCCAAATCTTCATCATATTCAGCACCAGACCTAACAACCCCTTTAACCTTTAACCTTTCTCCTATCTTTAAAGTATTAGCGTTTTTGTTTGATTCAGCAGTAAAAGTACAACTGACGCCTAATTCAGGGTTATTACTTTCTAAAGTGGCAACAATCTGATTGTTTTGGTCGGTATCAATGCTTTTAACAACCCCCTTTACTATTATTACTTTAGATTCTCCCTCTGAATCTAAGTACTTTTCATTTGCTGCATTTACATCAGTTAAGTATTCATCTACAAGTTGGGAGGCTTCAATTTCTAGAAAAGCTTCAACATTTTGTACATCTCTGTGAGGCATAAAATATTGAGAAGCGACATACCCACCAACTAATAGCACAAAAATACCTATCCCTAATGTGATTTTTTTAATTGTTTTTTTGTTCATGTTTTCTTGCTTTAAAATTTATAAAACAAAGCTCCATATCTTTATTTTGTCATGCTGTCTTTACAATGACAATCTCAATTGGTAAATGTCTATCCTTAGACAATTCATAAAAAACAGTCAGCCTACATTTGTCTAGTCAATTAAAAACAAGATAAATTAAAGAAATAGAATTATGAAGAAATTAGGATTAATTATTGTTGCAGGACTTCTAGTAACAACGGTGTTTTCCCAAACAAAAAGAATTACAAAAACAGGACATATTAAAATGTTTTCTCACACAGCTGTAGAAGATATTAATGCAAATAATTATAAGATAACAAGCACATTAGATCCGGAAACAGGAGTAATGGTGTTTTCAGTGCCAATGCAGGGTTTTGAGTTTGAAAAAGCATTAATGCAAAAACATTTTAATAGCGCTAAATTTTTAGATACAAAACAGTTCCCGAAAGCTAAATTTAAAGGGGTTATTACCGATATCGGTAAACTTGACTTAACAAAAGATGGAACATATAACATTGTTGTTAAAGGAAATTTAACAATGCATGGGGTAACAAAGTCTATTTCTGAAAAAGGAACCCTTACTGTAAAAGGAACTGTAGTTGTCGCAAGTTCAAAATTTAATATTGTATTAGCAGATTATAAAATTGCTTTCGAAAAAGGTAAACCCTCAAAAAACATTGCGAAAGTAGTTGAGTTAACCATTTAAATGGATTATAAGGTAAAATAGTTAAGTATATTAATTCGTTAAGATCCTCTGTTATTTTATAGCGGAGGATTTTTTTTGATGTTAAGTTGCCTGAACAATAAAAAAATACGATTTTTGACACACTAAAAATGATTGTGGAATGATTTGGCTGCTTGTAACCACACAAAAAAATGCTAAAATGTGTCTAAAGACCCATAGCTTTTAAGCCGATTTTTATTTAAAAAACTATTACGATGTCGTATTTATTTACATCCGAATCAGTTTCAGAAGGGCACCCGGATAAAGTTGCCGATCAAATTTCTGATGCATTAATTGATAATTTTTTAGCTTTTGATAAAGATTCAAAAGTTGCTTGTGAAACATTAGTGACAACGGGGCAAGTTGTTTTAGCAGGAGAGGTAAAATCTAAAACGTATTTAGATGTTCAAAAAATAGCAAGAGATGTCATCAATAAAATTGGATATACAAAAGCGGAATATAAATTTGATGGAGAATCATGTGGGGTGTTTTCAGCTATTCATGAACAATCACCTGATATTAATCAAGGGGTTGAAAGAAAGAAAAAAGAAGATCAAGGAGCCGGAGACCAGGGGATGATGTTTGGATATGCAACCAATGAAACAAAAAACTATATGCCGTTGGCATTAGATATTTCTCATCTTTTATTGGTGGAGCTTGCTGCATTAAGAAGGGAAAATAAAAAGTAAATTATTTGCGTCCAGATTCAAAATCTCAGGTTACTATTGAATATGATGATAATAACAAGCCTGTTAGGATTGAAGCAATTGTGCTTTCTACACAGCACGATGATTTCGATAAATCGGAATCAAAAATGTTAAAGAAAATCAAAGATGATGTGATTAATATTTTGATTCCGAGAGTTAAAAAGAAATTACCAAAAAGCATTCAAAGCTTATTTAATGATAAAATAAAGTACCATGTTAATCCAACAGGAGTGTTTGTTATTGGTGGTCCGCATGGAGATACTGGATTGACAGGAAGGAAAATTATAGTTGACACGTATGGTGGAAAAGGAGCTCATGGTGGGGGTGCGTTTTCAGGAAAAGACCCTAGTAAAGTTGATCGTTCTGCAGCTTACGCAACAAGACATGTCGCCAAAAATTTGGTAGCCGCTGGTCTTTGTGATGAAGTATTGGTTCAAGTAGCCTATGCAATTGGAGTTGCAAAACCAATGGGAATCTTTATTGATACTTATGGTACATCTAAAGTAAAATTAACAGATGGTCAAATTGCCAAAAAAGTGGAAATCCTTTTTGATATGAGACCTTACGCTATTGAAACTAGGTTTAAATTAAGAACTCCTATTTATTTAGAAACAGCTGCTTACGGGCACATGGGAAGAAAACCAGAAACTATTACTAAGGAATTCACAGATGGCTCAGGGAAAGTTAAAAAAATAAAAGTTAAATTATTTCCATGGGAGGAATTAGATTATGTTACTAAAGTGAAAAAAGCATTTAGTATATAACCTTTACTTGAGGTATTTTACCGTTAACAGAACCTTTATAAAAAAAAATTAAACTTTGACTTATTTTTTTATAACTTAGCGACCTGTTTGCAAGAGATGTTTACTGAAATCGAAAATTGAAGACCGATAATTAGTAATATATACCTCTAATGGAATAGAAAAATTAAAAAACAATAAGTAAAAATAAAATCAGTTTTAGAATACAAACAATTTAAATTATGAAAAAAGCATTTGCATTATTAACAGTTGTAGGATTATTAAGCTTTGGAGCTTTTAATACAGCTTACGCACAAGAAGATCCAACTCCAGAAGAGCAAGCTATTATGGATTCTGCTGATGCAGCAGCTGAGGCTGAAGCTGTGAAAAAAGCAGCAGAAGAGAAAATTGTAGTAGAAGCTATTGATGAAAATACAGCAGATGCTCCTGTTGAAGAAAAATCGTTTACTCAGGTTATTAAACAAAAATTTATTGAAGGTGGACCTGGATTTATGGGGATTGTTTTAATCTGTCTTATACTAGGTTTAGCAATTGTTATTGAAAGGATCATATACCTTAATATGGCAACTACCAATACAGATAAATTATTAAACAATATTGAATCTGCTTTAAATAGTGGCGGAGTTGAGGCAGCTAAGGAAGTTTGTAGAGATACAAAAGGACCTGTTGCGAGTATATTTTACCAAGGGCTAGATAGAAGTCATGAAGGAGTTGATATGGTTGAAAAATCAGTTATTTCTTATGGTGGTGTTCAAATGGGATTATTAGAAAAAGGAATTTCTTGGATTTCATTATTTAT
>JAESTF010000114.1 GCA_016763795.1 Flavobacteriales bacterium | reverse complement strand
GTACACCTTTAAGATGAAAGGGGTATTCCGTAATGAGGAAACGAAAACATTTACCTATTCCTTTCAAATCACTCCTCCATATTGGCAAACTTGGTGGTTCTATGGTCTTGTTGCTATAGTTCTGGTTACAACAGCAATGCTCGTTACCCGATACCGTTTTCGTTTGATTCAAAGGAAGAATCGGTTGATTCTGGAAAAGCAGGAGTTAAAAACCAATTTATTAGACGCAGAATTAAAGGCCTTGCGTTCACAAATGAATCCTCACTTTATCTTCAACTCCTTAAATTCAATACAAGGAATGATCCTAGAACAGGATACCGAAGGATCGTACGATTACATCGTATTATTTGCTGATTTGGTTCGGAATACGCTGAATTACTCTAACAAAGATTTCATTTCCATTGAAAAAGAAATTGAATTTTTGGAAGTATACTTGAAACTAGAAAAATTGCGATTTGGCGATGATTTCAAGTACGAGATAAAATATCAAGGCGACCAGGAGGTGGGCATCCCTTCATTGCTTATTCAGCCCTTTATTGAAAACGCCTTGTTACATGGCTTGCTCCACAAAAAAGGACCTAAAAACATTTCCATTGTCTTTAAGTTCGATGATGCCATGACATGCGTTATTACCGACAATGGAGTTGGTCGGAAAAGAACCAAGGAAATCCAGGTTCGGCAGGGGAGAGAGCATGAATCATTTGCCTTGGATGCAATTAAGAGTAGATTGGAAATTTTGAGCACCAAAGAGAATGTTGAAGCCAGTTTTACCATTACCGATTTATATGAAAACGGTGAAGCATCTGGTACGAGGGTGGATTTAATCATTCCATTTAGAAGTTCCTTTTAATCCAAACCACATTCCTATAAACCGCAATTATTATTCTGTTCACTCCTTCATTTTGTTCTTCACTTATTGCTTTGCCATGAATCTGTTGGCTTGAAGTACTATTGGGCTCGAATTTCAACGAGTAATAAATTTAAACAGAATGAAGAAAACCCTACTCAGTATCACTGCAATCACCGTTTTTGCATTTGGAGTGAGTGCACAAATCACGGATTTACCGGTAAGTGCAAACCCTACAGAAGTTTGTAGCGGTAGCAGCTCCATTATATCAACAACAGGATCTCAAACAGGAGTAGACTACAGCTTACGAAATAGTAGCAACTTGGTAATTGACGGACCAATAGCTGGCACAGGTGGTAATCTTAACTTTAATACTGGGGCATTAACAAGCGCTAAAACATTCAACGTATTTGCCGTATCAGGTTCGTCTTTAACTTTTGACGGTGTTGATGATTGGATTAATACAACGGGAAATAGTAGAGGAATCGTCCTTGAAGGAAGCATTTCTTGTTGGGTTAAAACAAATGTCTCAGGCTCAACCCAATATTTAATTTCGAAATATAGTCCTGGAGCTATAGGCTATTTCCTTTCAATTGATGCAAATGGAAAAGCTAGCTTTGATGGAAGAAGTGGTAGTTTTACCACAACTGTATATAGTACAACAGGGCCTTCTACTACTTCGGTAAATGATGGTCAATGGCGTTATATAGTAGGAACAATGTGGTACGACAGCGGTGCTGGCGAAGTGAATCGAACCATTTATGTAGACGGAGTTCTTGAAAATTCAGTAGCTATTTCATCGGCTGGTACAATTACCAATTCATCAACACCATTAGTATTTGGTACTCAATCAGGGACTTATTTCTCTGGTTCTATGGATGAAGTTACCATTTGGAGTGTGGCGCTTGATGCATCTGCCATTGCAAATAATTACACTTCTTGTTTAGCTGGAAATGAAACAGGATTAACGGGATACTACAACTTTGACGAAGGTTCTGGAATAATCGTATACGATACATCACCCACTGCGCTTGGTGTTGGGATTACAAATTTTGCTTCCACGGCCTGGACAAGTCAGTCTAATTCCGGCTGTATTGCCTCATCATCACTGCAAATGTCGCAAACTGCAGCGGTAAGTGTGGTAACAATAAATGATGAAACGGTTTCAGGACCTGCATCAATTTGCACCACAGGTTCAGCAACCGTTAGTACAGGAAGTTCTGCCATAGGGATAGATTATTCTTTAATTGATGGTGGTGGAAATTTGATTGACGGTCCAATTCCAGGTACAGGAAATGCCTTGAATCTTAATACGGGTGCCTTTAGTAGTACAACCACCTATAGTGTTGTTGGGGAGATTTTGAGTTCTATAAATAATCAACTTAATTTTGATGGAACCGATGATTTTGTTGACTGTACCAATAACAACAGAGGGATTACCAATCAGGTAAGTCTAAGTTGTTGGATGAAAACTACCGCATCTGGTACAACCCAATTTTTAATCAGTAAATATGATTTTACAAGAGGGTATCTTCTCGTAATGAATGCATCTGGACAAGTTACGTTTGATGGAAAAGCAGCAGGATCGTATTTTACATCAGGAGCATCTACAACCATAGTAAATGATGGGCAGTGGCATTACATTACAGGTACCGTAACTGTAGGTTCGCCTGCAAGGATATATGTAGATGGTGCATTAGAGGCTTCAAGTGCCAATACCAACGGGGGAACATTAGGTGGTACATCAATTTTAAGCATTGGAAGTTATACCACCAATTTTGCCAATGTAGATATAGATGGTGTTAGTCTTTGGGATACAGAATTGGACCTGACGGCAATACAAGCTAATATGAACAATTGTTTAACAGGTTCAGAGACCAACTTGGTGGGCTTGTTTAATTTCAATGCTAAAAACACAACTGCATTAACAGATCATTCTTCTTTAGCAATTGATGGTACACTAACAAATATGTCATCATCAGCATGGATACCTAGTAATGCGAATAGTTGCACATCTTTATTTGCAGAGTGTAGTTTAACAATGACACAAACGGTTACCATTAGCCCAGTAGATAATACTCCACCAGCAGCAGATATTACAACTTTAGCAAATGTAAATGATCAATGCTCAATAACAAGTTTAACCGCCCCAACTGCAACAGATAATTGTGTAGGATCAATAGCTGGAACACACAATGCGACTTTTCCAATTACATCAAACACAACCATTACCTGGACCTATGATGATGGCAACGGGAACACTTCTACTCAAACGCAAGATGTTGTTCTAAATGACGTTACTGCTCCAATTGTGGATGTGGCAACTTTATCAGATGTAACCGCAGAATGTGAAGTCACAGCTTTAACGGCTCCAACAGCTACGGATAACTGTTTGGGAACAATTACAGGAACGCATAATGCATCTTTCCCTATTACATCAAACACAACTATTATTTGGACGTATGATGATGGAAGCGGAAACACAGCCTCTCAAACGCAAGATATAGTGCTAAATGATATTACCACACCTGTTCCTGATGTTACGAATCTTTTAGATGTTATATCACAATGTGAAATTACAAGTTTAACTGCTCCAACAGCTGATGACAATTGTTCAGGACCAATAATGGGAACACATAATGCAACTTTCCCAATTACATCAAACACAATCATTACCTGGACCTATGATGATGGCAACGGAAACGCTTCCACTCAAACGCAAGATGTAGTTCTAAATGATAACATTGCTCCAGTTGAGGATGTAGCAACACTGGCTGATGTAACAGCAGTATGTTCAGTTACGAGTTTAACTGATCCAACAGCAACAGATAATTGTTCGGGATCAATAACCGGAACACATAATGCGACCTTTCCAATTACATCAAATACAACCATAACCTGGACCTATAATGATGGTAACGGAAATACTTCTACTCAAACGCAAGAGGTAGTTCTAACTGATAATGTTGCTCCTATTGCGGACGTAGCAACTCTGGCTGATATTACCGCAGTATGCTCAGTAACGAGTTTAACTGCTCCAACAGCTACAGACAATTGTTCGGGATCAGTAACAGGAACGCATACCACTACATTTCCAATTACATCAAACACAACCATTACTTGGACGTATGATGATGGTAACGGGAACACTTCTACTCAAACACAAGATGTTGTTATTACTGATGTAACTGCTCCTGTAGCGGATGTTGCTACTTTAACGGATGCAACTGGTCAATGTTCTGTAGCTGCTATTACTGCGCCTACTGCTACAGATAACTGTGTTGGTGGTGTAACGGCTACTACTACGGCTACTTTCCCTATCACTGGTCAAGGTACTACTACTATTACTTGGACGTATGATGATG
>JAESTF010000113.1 GCA_016763795.1 Flavobacteriales bacterium | reverse complement strand
TGTAAGAGCTGATTGTGGTGGTTCTACTAGTACTTGGACTGGACCTTACAGCTTTACAACTACTATTGCTTGTCCTGCACCTCTCGGCTTAACGGCTAATAATATTACCGCTACATCTGCTAATTTAGCATGGACAGATAGTGCTGGTGTTTCTTTATGGGACATTGAATGGGATATAGCAGGGTTTACGCAAGGAGCTGGTACTATGATTCCAGGAACCTCAACTAATCCGCACAATTTAACTGGTTTAACTGCAAGTACTTCTTATGAGTTTTATGTAAGAGCTGATTGTAGTGGTTCTGGTACTAGTATTTGGGTTGGTCCTTTTAGTTTTACGACACCTTGTGTTGCACCTATCATTTCGTCTTTTCCTTTTACAGAAAATTTTGACGGAGAAACTATTCCAGAATTACCTTGTGGTGGACAATTTCTGATGACAACAATGACAATAGACAATGGCTTACAAGTACATCTGCACCACTTTCTGGGGCTAACAGTTTATATATAAACTGGACTCTAGGAGGAACTGGACCATTAAACGATTGGATATTTACTCCAGAGTTACAATTAACAGGTGGTACAAGCTATGACCTTCAGTTTGCTTACAAATCTAGAGGATCTACTTTTGTTGAATCGATGAGTGTATGGTTAGGTTCTGCAAAAGATTCTGCTAGTATGACAACAATGTTGTTTGATAGTACAAATTTTGCTTTTGCAGCTTATGATACCGTAATGGTAACTTTTACACCTTCAACAACATCTTCTTATTATATTGGTTTCTTTGGATATAGCCAAAATGATCAATTTGGAATATTGGTAGATGATTTCTCATTAGATGTTAGTACTATTACTTCTGTTTCTAATGTGAAAAATAACGTTGCATTAACTGTCTATCCAAATCCTAACAAAGGAGTCTTTACGTTAAATGTAAATACAACTGATGTTAAGGAATTAGAAATTAAAGTAATGAACTTACAAGGTCAAGTTGTTTTTGTTAAAAACAGTTTCGACAATATTTCTACTATTAATGAGAATGTTGATTTAAGCAATAATGCTAAAGGAATCTATTTTGTAATGGTTACTTCTGATAAAGGAGTTATAACACACAAAGTAGTTGTTCAATAAGCACAACTCTTAATTACAAAAAAGGGCTTGAAGATTAATCTTCAAGCCCTTTTTCTTTTTCAGCTATTACTTTCTAGTAACCTAGTTTCAAACGAACCTTTTTTAGAACATCTTTAGCTACTAAACGAGCTTTATCCGCACCAATTTTAAGTTGCTCATCTAATTCAGTTACGTTTTCCATATAATAATTGTAAAGCGCTCTTTCTTTACTAAATTTCTCACAAATTAATTCAAATAGTTCCTGCTTTGCATGGCCATAACCATAGTTTCCTCCTTCATAATTTACTTTCATTTTAGCCACTTGTTCTTCTGTGGCTAACAATTCATACAATGCAAAAGCGTTACATGTTTTTGTGTCTTTTGGATCTTCCAAAGGAGTACTATCCGTTTCGATAGAGAGGACTTGTTTCCTTAATTTTTTATCCGATAAAAAGATGTTAATCAAATTCCCCTTTGATTTACTCATTTTTTCACCATCCGTTCCTGGTATTAACATTGTATCTTCCTGAACAACAACCTCTGGCAACACTAATGTTTTCCCTAATTTATGGTTAAACCTGTTAGCCACATCTCTTGTCATTTCCAAATGTTGCATTTGATCTTTCCCAACAGGCACTAATTCTGCATCATACAATAAAATATCTGCAGCCATTAACATTGGGTAAGTAAATAACCCAGAGTTTACATCTTCTAACCTATCTGCTTTGTCTTTAAACGAATGGGCAAGGGTTAATCTTTGGTAAGGATAAAAACAACTTAAATACCACGCTAATTCTGTTACTTCTGGCACATCAGATTGACGATAAAAAACCGTCTTATTTACATCTAAGCCACAAGCCAACCAAGCAGCAGCAGTACTATAAGTGTTCCCTCTTAGTTCTTCTGCATTTTTTATTTGGGTTAACGAATGCATATCCGCAATAAACAAAAATGTTTCATTCTTAGGGTTATTTCCCATTGCTATTGCTGGTAAAATTGCTCCTAATAAATTTCCTAAATGTGGTGTTCCTGTACTTTGTACTCCTGTTAAAACTCTAGCCATAAAACAAAAGTATATTTTTTATAACTATCTGCCGCTAATCATTCCCTTTTTTGTCATTTTATAAGAATTGCTTTTAATACCTTTGTCTGCTTAAATGAAAAAGGTAAAAGAAATATTAGGTGGCTTTTGGAAACTATATGTTTTTGTATGGTTTACATTGTTATTACTTATTCTCTACCCTTTATATTTACTGTTCGTGTTAAATGAAAAACATTTTCATAAAGGGTTTAGTTTACTTCGTTTCCACACAGGCTTATTAATGTACCTTTCTGGAATTTTTATTTCCGTTAAAAATAAACACTACATTAAAAAAGGTCAAGCTTATGTTATTACTCCAAACCATTCTTCGTTTTTAGATATCATTATTTTATATCAAACTTTTCCTCAATATTTTGTTTTTATGGGCAAAAAGTCACTAGCAAAAGTTCCAATTTTTGGTATTTTCTTTAAAAAAATGAATATTACAGTCGATAGAAAAAGTGCTAGAGATGGCAAACGATCTATGGATAAATGCGGTGAAGAATTAAAAAAAGGGCACAGTGTTGTTATGTTTCCTGAAGGAACAATTTCGGCTAATGTTCCTGAACTATTAAAATTTAAAATCGGAGCTTTTAAATTGGCGATAGAAAGACAAGTTCCTATAATTCCTATTACCTTTTTTACCAATTACAAACGTTTAGAAATGGCTGGCTTATTTTCTGGAAAAGCAGGTCCAGGAATGGCAAAAGCTGTAATTCACGAACCAATACCAACTACAGGAATGACAGAAAATGATGTTGCTTCTTTACGAGATAAGGTGTTTAAAATTATTAATGACGAGCTGTTAGCTTACGCTAAGAAATAATCTACTTATGAAGTCTTTAACACCTCTTTTAATCTGTTTAATCTCTTCATCTCTTTTTTCACAAAACATTGAATTAAAGATACAAACCATTAAAAAAAACTCTCTAGAATTTATTTTACAAGGAGACGTTTCAGATAACATTATTTTAGAATACGGAGTAACCAAAAATCTTGAGCTTGACAGTCAAAAAGGGCTAACATTAACAGGCCTAAAAGACGCTACTTTTTACTATGTAAAAGCTAAAAATATCGCAAATAAAAATCAAACCTCTATTCAGCTATTTTCTACCGCATCAAAATCATCAGGAGATATTACCGTTTATTTTAATCATTGGGTAAACAATAATGCCTCTTCAATAACTGATGCTATACATATCGCTAATTTTGAGGACACTCTAATTGCTTATATTGATAGGGTCCAAAACACTTTAGATGTTTGCAATTATAATACAGGAAGTTTACCCATTGTAAACGCCATTAATGCTGCTAAAACTAGAGGTGTTATTGTTAGGTATGTTTCTGCAGATAATACTGGAACGAATAACGGTGAGTTATCCAACCTTTCGGCAGCAATACCTATGATACAACGGCCAAATGATGGGGAAGTAATGCATAATAAATTTATGATTATTGATGTAGCAACAAATAATTTAGCTAAAATTATTTCTGGATCAACAAACCACACCAATAATAGCTGCACAAATGATTATAACAATCTCGTTATTATTGAAGACCAATCATTAGCACAAGCTTATAAGCTAGAGTTTGAAGAAATGTGGGGAAGCTCATCAACCACTCCAAATGGTACTAATGCCAAATTTGGAAATGCCAAAACAGATAATACCCCACACAGTTTTAATATAGGAGGAACAACCGTGGAATTATATTTTTCACCTTCAGATAATGTCTCTTCTCATATTGAATCCTCTATCTTAACTGCAAATACTGATATGCAATTTGCCACACTAACATTCATTCATAATGCTATAGGTGATGCAGTAACAACAATTCATAATGCAGGCGTTGATGTAAAGGGAATTATTGAGAATGTTTTCTTTTGGGGTTCAGAATACAGCGGATTATTAAATGATGGAGTAGATGTTCATTCACACTTTACAACTGCTAATTTATTTCATCATAAATATGGAATTATAGATGCAAACAATATATCAAGTGATCCATTAGTTATTACCGGCTCTCATAATTGGACAAATTCAGCAGAAAATGATTATGATGAAAACACATTAATTATTCACGATCCGATAATAGCGAATATGTATTACGAAGAGTTTATGGCAAGATATTCTGAAGCTACTGGAGCAGTTGGCATTGAAGAATCTTTAGATGATTTATCAATTCAATTATTTCCAAACCCTACAAAAAAACACCTAACAATTGAAAGTGCTTTTTCAATAGAAAATATTCGCATCCATAATGTAATTGGTGATGCTGTTTATTATTCATCAAACATTAATCAACACAAAGTTGTAATTGATTTAAGAGGATTTCCTCAAGGGGTTTATTTTGTGCAAATTTCAACTAACAGTAGGCGGGTTGTTAAAAAAATAGTAATTCAATAAAGCTTTATTGAATTACTTTGTAAAATTGCTCTGAAGCCAATTGCTCTGCTTGTTTTTTCGTGTAAGAAATACCTCTGCCCTTAGGGATATTATCTACTAATAATTCTGCGACATAAAGCTTTCCTTTTTTCTCTTCCTGTTGAGTAATTTTATAATCAAAACTTAACTTTTCTTTCTGACACCATTCAATTACTCTGCTTTTAAAGTCCGTTTCCGTTTGTATTACTTCTTCAATGTCAATATGGTTTTGAAGTAATTTTTCCTCTACAAATTTTTGTGCAGCAGTATATCCTTTATCTAAAAAAACAGCTCCAATTAATGCCTCCAAAGCATCTCCATAAACAGATTTTGACGCTCGATCCAAGCTAGATTTCATCAGTTCTTGTAAGCCAATTTTAACCCCTAAATTATTAAGCGTTTGTCTACTCACTAACTTTGAACGAAGTTTAGTTAAATAACCTTCATCCTTTTTAGGAAATTTATGATAAATGTAGTTGGAAATAACACTGTCTAAAACAGCATCACCTAAAAACTCCAACCTCTCGTTACTTTCGAAAGATTGGAGTTGATTATTTTGTATGATTGATTTATGTAAAAAAGCTTGTTTATATATCGAAACTTGATGTGGATAAAATCCAATAATACGCTCTAAAATGTCTGCGTACTCATCTTTTTTTCGAAAGACTCTTTTAAAAAACAATTATGCTTTGTATTTCTTAAAAATAACAGAAGCATTATGTCCACCAAAGCCAAAAGTATTACTTAATGCTGCATTCACTTCTCTTTTTTGAGCTTTATTAAATGTAAAGTTCAATTTAGGGTCGAAAGACTCGTCATCAGTAAAATGATTAATTGTTGGTGGAACAATGTTTTCTTTTACAGCCATTAATGTTGCAATAGATTCTAAGGCTCCTGCAGCACCTAACAAGTGTCCTGTCATCGATTTGGTAGAACTAATGTTTAAGTTGTATGCATGGTCTCCAAACACCTTTAAAATCGCTTGAGATTCTGCGATATCACCTAAAGGCGTAGATGTTCCGTGTACATTAATGTAGTCAATTTCATTCGCATCCATTCCTGCATCATCTAGTGCATTTAACATCACATTTGTTGCTCCTAGCCCCTCGGGGTGTGGTGCTGTCATGTGATGAGCATCAGCTGACATTCCTCCTCCAACTATTTCTCCATAAATGTTTGCTCCACGAGCAATTGCATGTTCGTATTCCTCTAATATTAAAGCAGCTCCGCCTTCACCCATAATAAAACCATCTCTGTCTTTATCAAACGGACGGGAAGCTGTTTCTGGTGAATCATTTCTTGTAGAAAGTGCATGCATTCCGTTAAATCCACCCATTCCTGCTTCGTAAATTGAAGCTTCAGAACCTCCTGAAACAAAAACATCTGCTTTTCCTAATCTGATGTAATTAAATGCATCGATTAAAGCATTTGTTGATGATGCACAAGCTGCAACTGTTGTAAAGTTTGGACCTCTAAACCCAAATTCCATAGAAATTAATCCAGACGCAATGTCTGCAATCATTTTAGGAATAAAGAAAGGGTTAAAACGTGGCGTTCCATCTCCGTTAACAAAGTTTGTTACCTCATCTTGAAATGTTTTAATTCCTCCAATACCAGAACCCCAAATTACTCCAACTCTATCTTTATTAACTGTTTCTAAATCTAATTTAGAATCAGCAACCGCTTCTTTTGAAGCAATTAAAGCAAACTGTGTATAAGGATCAATTTTTCGACCTTCTTTTCTGTCAAAATAATCTGCTACGTTATAATCTTTTACTTCACAAGCAAATCGTGTTTTAAACTTTGATGCATCGAACCTTGTGATTGGAGCGCACCCACTAACACCAGCTTTTAAATTTTTCCAGGTTTCAGGAAAAGTTTTTCCTAAAGGAGTAATTGCTCCTAATCCTGTTACTACAACTCTTTTTAATTCCATTATAGAATGTTCTAATTGTTAAAAACAGAAAAAGCTTTGAATATAAATTCAAAGCAATTTCAATTAATTTATAAAGTAATAATTACTTTGCGTTTTCTGTAATATAAGTTACAGCATCTCCAACTGTAGCAATTTTTTCTGCTTGATCATCTGGAATTGCAATTTTGAAGTCTTTTTCGAATTCCATAATTAATTCAACTGTATCTAAAGAATCAGCTCCTAAATCATTAGTAAAACTTGCTTCAGTAGTTACTTCATTCTCGTCAACTCCTAATTTATCAACGATTATTGCTTTTACACTTGCTGCGATATCTGACATATTCTATTTTTTTAATGTTATAATAAGGTGCAAAGAAAATTATTTATCTCAACAAAATCAAGTTATTTTCGATTATTTGTAAACAACCATGATCTCTTCTATTGTTTTCCGCTGTAAATCAGGCACTTCAGCTTTTTTTATCGGATGTCCAACTGGCAACAATAAATATGCACGTTCATTTTCTGGTCTGTCTAATAATTTCCCTAAAAAATTCATAGGGCTTGGTGTATGGGTTAATGTAACTAAACCAGCATTATGTATTGCTGAAATTAGCATTCCGCAAGCAATACCAATAGATTCATTTACATAATAATTATTTCTTTTTTCGCCATTTACTGTTTCGTAAACTCTTTTAGATACAACTATTATATAAGGTGCAGTTTCAATAAATGGTTTTTCCCAAGTAGTTCCTAATGGTTCTAGATCTGCCTTCCACCTGTCACTCATCCTGCCTTCGTAACTCTTTTTTTCTTCTATCTCAGCCGCTTCTCTAATTTTTGTTTTGAGAGCAGGATTAGAAACCACACAAAAAGTCCAAGGTTGTTTGTGCGCACCAGAAGGTGCTGTTCCTGCTGTTTTAATAATATTTTCTATTACTCTAACATCTATTTTTTCATTAGAATAATCTCTCACTGAACGCCTTTCATCTAAAAAATGATAAAATGTTTCACTTTTTTTAATTTGTTCTTCAGTTGTTAATTCTTTTTGATGATAAGTAATAAATTTATAAGCCATGTTTATCTATTTTTGATTTTTGAGATTGATTAAACCCTTTTGTCAGTTCGAGTGATTTTGCTTTGCAAAATTGTATCGAGAACCAAAAAGGTTTAATCAAAAATGTTGTTCTCGATACAATTCCAAAAAAATGGAATCACTCGAACTGACATTTTTTAATGTGATGAAAGTAATAAACTTATGACACGTATTGCAATTTTTGCTTCAGGAAGCGGTTCTAATGCCGAAAACACTACCAATTATTTTAACAAAAATAGTACTGTTGAAGTTTCATTAATACTCACCAACAATCCGAATGCCTTTGTAATTGAAAGGGCAAAAAAATTAGGTATACAATCACTTGTTTTTACTAAATCTGACTTTTTAGAAAATGGTACTATTTTACAAAAACTAAAAGAAAACAAGATTAATTTGGTCGTTTTGGCTGGTTTTTTATTGAAAATTCCTGAAAATTTAATAAAAGAATTTCCCAATAAAATTATAAATATACACCCTGCTTTATTACCAAAGTATGGCGGAAAAGGAATGTATGGAAACAATGTACATAAAGCTGTTGTAAAAAATAAAGAATCCGAATCGGGCATAACTATACATTATGTAAATGAACATTATGATGAGGGGGAAATTATTTTTCAAGCAAAATGTCCAGTGTTACCAACTGACAACCACAGTGATGTTGCCTCAAAAATTCATAAATTAGAATATGAGCATTTTCCGAAAACAATTGACTTTATCCTAAAAAACAACTAGTTTCGTTAACACAATACCTTTTAGCAAATTTTTTTGGCTTAACACCTGAATACTTAAGTAAAGGAAAAGAACTTTCTTAAACTAGTTTAATTTTTACTGCAATTTACTTGATTACCTTTGTCTTATATTAAATAAGGGAAATATTATTATGGAGAATGTTAAAAAACTTGTTGTTATTGGAGGAGGATTCGCAGGCTTAGAACTTGTGAAAAGATTAGGAAATTCAATGGATTACCAAATTGTTTTGGTAGACAGTAACAACTATAACTTCTTTCCACCCCTAATTTATCAGGTCTCCACAGGTTTTATGGAACCGTCAGCAATAAGTTATCCGTTTCGAAAAATTCTGCGAAAATTAAAAAATGTTCGTTTTCGTCTTGGCTCTCTTGAAAAAGTTGTTCCAGAAGAAAATAAAATAATTTTAAGTAATGGCGAACTAAAATATGATATTTTAGTGATGGCAACAGGCACAGAAACAAATTTTTTTGGGAACAAAAACATTGAAGAAAAAAGTTTGCCAATGAAAACCATAAGTGATGCATTATCGCTTCGAAATGTTATTCTAACCCGATTTGACCGTGCTACAAGAATTCATAACGCAGAAGAAAGGAGAAAACACCTAAGCTTTGTTATTGCGGGTGCAGGACCTACTGGAGTTGAGCTTTCTGGCACATTAGCAGAAATGAAGAATTCAATTATCACGAAAGATTATCCAGAATTAAAAGAAAAAGATCTTGGTGAAATCACTCTAATTGACGGACAAGAATCCGTTTTAGCATCTATGTCAAAAAATGCGAAAGAATACACTTCCAAAAAATTATCTGAACTGGGCGTTACTTTAATTATGAATACGATGGTCAAAGATTTTAACGGGGAAACCGTGTATTTATCCAATGGAAATAAAATTCAATCCAAAAACCTCATTTGGGCTGCTGGAGTTTCAGCAAAAACATTTCCCGGATTCTCAAAAGATAGTTTTGGAGCAGGAAAAAGGTTAAAAACAAATCAATTTAATCAAGTCCATTTGTACAACAACATCTATGCATTAGGAGATTGTTCCTTAATTATTGGTGATAAAAATTATCCGAATGGACATCCACAATTAGCACAACCAGCGCTGCAACAGGCAAAAAAATTGGCTGAGAATTTAAAAGGAAAAGACAAAAACTGGAAACCATTTCAATACCTAGATAAAGGTTCTCTGGCGATAATAGGGAGAAATAAAGCTGTGTTAGATTTTCCAGGACAAAAATATTCCCTAAAAGGTTTTTGGGCTTGGTTAATTTGGATTTTTGTACATATTATGGGACTTGTTAATTTTAAAAATAAAATAAGAACGTTATATAACTGGCTGGGTTACTACATATACAAAGACCAATATTTTAGAATGATAATTAAACCAACGGAAAGAAATAATAACCAATCATGAACATCAGAAATTTATCGGAAGATATTTGTATATCAACCGACTTCAACGTTGAAAAAAACAAGTACTATGTCCAACAATGAGTTCTTTTTCTATTTATCGCTAAGTCATCTGTATTCCGTTTCTTTTTCTACAACCTGACACATAAATCCACATTTCATCTACTTGAAAAAATTAATTTGAAAAAATAAATTCTGAAAAACACCTAACAAAATATTAGCATAGATTGTATTAGAAAGAAACTATGGCTAACACGGAATAAAACAATAAGGGTTTAATGTAAATTCAAAGTCAGTTCATATTAACAAAGTCCGCCAAATTTACAATTTAACGGTTAAATGAAAATAATAGTAAAATCGTAAATTTAGCTAAGTACTAAACTGAAAAGTAACCGTATTTAACCCCTTACTATTCTCATACAAATCATTAACGAAAATCATTTTAGCACATCAAAAAAAAACCCTTGTTCTAATAAATACTCAGTAGATTTAGGTAAAGCATATTTTAAATTTTCTATTGCTTTTACACTGTCATGAAATACAATTACAGATCCTGTTTGGGTATTTTTAATTACGTTGGAATAGCATTTTTCTGGAGTAGTTTTAGCATCGAAATCACCACTTAACACATCCCACATTATAATTGAATACTTTTTACTAAGTTCTTTTAATTGTGATTTTTTTATTCTTCCGTAAGGTGGTCGAAAAAGTGTTGAATTAACTTGTTTAAAGCATTTTTCTATATTTTCAAAATAAATTTCATCTTTTGTTTTCCACCCATTTACATGGTTAAACGTATGATTTCCAACCACATGGTTTTCGTCTAATATTCGTTGATAAATTATAGGGTATTTTTCTACATTATCTCCTATACAAAAAAAAGTTGCTTTAATATTATACTCTGCTAACAGGTCTAACACCCAATCTGTTATTTCGGGTATTGGTCCATCATCAAAAGTTAAATATATTTTATTGTTATTATTTGGAATGTCCCAAACCAATTGAGGGTAATACTTTTTTATTATCGTGGGAGATTTGGCTAAAAACATTTACTCTACAGCTGTTTTATCTGGATCAATAAGATTTTGTACAATCCGCTTTGCAATCATCGGAAACTGTACTTTAATTATTTTATCAATATCGTTTTGGGTTGAGGAAAATCTTGATTTTATAGCCCCACTACTTACTTCTTTTCCTGTATCGTTAAAAATAGTATAATGTACTTTTATTTCTCTTTTATACCCTTCTTCTGATGCAACATAACGCATGTCGGCAGAACGTTTAATGTCTAATTGATTAATAAAAACATAATGAGATGCTTTAAATTTTGTGTTTAAATTTTGTAGCAACTTCTCATTTGTTAACGTAGTTTTCATATACTTTTCACGGTTATCAACTTGAGACACCACCTGTCCTCCTTGAATTCCCGCATCAATATATTTTGCTTTTTTAGGATTTTTCTTAAATTTTCCTAGCAATTTTTTTCCTGCACTTTCTTTTTTTACAACAACTTCTTCTGGCATCACCTCATACTTATATCCAATAGAATTATAAATATAACCTAGTTCTGCTCTCGATTCTTCAGGGGGAATAGAATAAAAAGATAATGGTTTGTAATATTCTTTTAATGCAATAAAAATTTCTCGATCTAAAGCTGCTCTAAATTTAGATTTAATATCTTGGAAATTCATTTCATTTTTTTGAGCTAAGTCTCTATCAATATCAGATAAATACATTTTAGACTCAAAAGGGATTACTAAAACAGCCAGTTTTTCTGTTGCTATAACTTCTTTAGGGTTTCCTGTGGTCGTATTTTGTGCTGAAATTGTTACAATGCTCAAAAGAGCAAAAAGACAGATAAGTGTTTTTTTCATGTTATTGGAT
>JAESTF010000112.1 GCA_016763795.1 Flavobacteriales bacterium | reverse complement strand
TATCATTCATCCCTTCTAAAAGAGAAGGAATCCACATACCACCCTGCTGTGCTTGTGCTTCTATCGCAATAAATAGGAATATTATTCTCAATAATTTCATAGCTGTAATTCTGTTTTTAGGAAGACAAATGTACTGTTTTAATCTTTTTTGAAATTAATATATTTAACTATTCCCCTTTATTAACTACAAGAGTGTTAAAATTTCTTTATCAACGCAGTATAATAAAAATTAGAAAAAAATAGTTTAACTAAAGAAATATATAATCACTCCAAACTTTCTAACTTTACCTTTTCCACTTTTAACTCAAAATGAGCAAACAAACAATATTCATAGATGTGATTTTACCACTTTCGCTACCGAATTTGTTTACGTATCGTTTACCCGAAGAATTAAACAACGACATACAAATTGGTCAGCGGGCTGTTGTACCTTTTGGTCGTGGAGGCAAACTATATTCTGCTTTGGTTAAAAATATTCACCACTCACCTCCTACCGAATACCAAGCAAAGTACGTAGAATCGTTATTGGATGAAAAACCAATAGTTAACAAAAAACAACTCAAACATTGGGATTGGATAGCTGATTATTACATTGCCAACCCTGGTGATGTTTTTAATGCTGCGTTACCTGGTGCTTTAAAATTAGCTAGTGAAACCAAAATTTTAATCAACACCGATTTTAATGGTGATGCTGTTACTGATTTAACCGATAAAGAGTACCAGATTTATGAAGCCTTAGAAATAAGAAATGTTTTAAATCTGCAAGAAATTTCAGAAATATTAAGTATTAAAAATGTACATAAAGTAGTAAAATCGCTCATCGAAAAACAAGCTATTATTGTTGAGGAAGATTTAAAACGAAAATACAAACCTAAATTAATTCCTTATGTTCGGTTAACCGAATTTGCTGACAAAGAAAAAAACTTAGAACAACTATTTAACGATATTGGTAGAGCAAAAAAACAGCTCGACACCTTAATGATGTTTATTAAACTAAACGAACGTTACGGAAACGAACCAAAAGAAGTTAAAAAATTAGAACTACAGAAAGTCGCTAATGTTTCTGCTTCAATTATCACACAATTAGTTAAGAAAAACATTTTTGAGATATATGAAATTGCTGTAGATAGAATTGGAAACTACAAAAATGAACGAATTAAGGATAAAACGCTTAACGAACATCAAATAAAAGCCTTAGCTGAAATCAAAACTCAGTTTAAAGAAAAAGATGTGATACTGTTACACGGAGTTACCTCTTCAGGTAAAACAGAAATCTACATTAAGCTTATACAAGAAGCAATTGAAAAAGGAAAACAGGTACTTTACTTGTTGCCAGAAATTGCATTGACAACTCAATTAATTACTCGTTTACAAAAAGTATTTGGCGATATAATTGGTGTGTATCATTCAAAATTTAACGAAAATGAAAGAGTAGAAGTTTGGAATAAGGTGCTCGATTTTGAGGCAACGAAATCTTCAAAATTTCAAATTGTAATGGGAGCTCGTTCAGCTATGTTTTTACCTTTTAGCAATTTAGGGTTAATTACTATTGATGAAGAACACGAGAACAGTTTTAAACAATATAACCCTGCTCCAAGATACAACGCAAGAGACACCTCTATTGTTTTAGCCAATATTCATAAAGCAAAAGTATTGATGGGTTCTGCCACTCCTGCTGTAGAAACCTATTGGAATGCAAAAGAAGGAAAATACGGATTGGTAGAAATTACTAAACGCCACGGAGGTGTTCAAATGCCAGAAATACTGTGTGCAGATATTAAAGAAGCTACTCGAAAAAAGAAAATGAAATCGCATTTTTCGCCATTGCTAATGGAGTTAATGGAAGAGGCTTTTAAAAACAAGGAACAAATTATCTTGTTTCAAAACCGTAGAGGTTACGCTCCTTTTATGATTTGTGAAGAGTGTGGACACGTACCAGAATGTAATAATTGTGATGTTTCATTAACTTACCACAAACATAATAATGTATTAAAATGTCATTACTGTGGTTCTAGTAAAAAGACACCTACAGTTTGTGCTGCTTGCGGAAGTGCAAAAAACACCTTAAAAGGTTTTGGAACGGAACAAATTGAAGAAGAATTAGCCATTTATTTTCCAAAAATAAAAATAGCCAGGATGGATGCTGATACCACTCGGGCAAAAAATGCTTACCATCGTTTAATTACCGATTTTGAAGATCACAACATTGATGTTCTGGTTGGAACCCAAATGGTTACCAAAGGTTTAGATTTTGAGAATGTTTCGCTAGTTGGCATTTTAAATGCTGATAATATGCTCAATTTTCCTGATTTTAGAGCTTTTGAGCGTTCTTACCAGTTAATGAGTCAGGTGAGTGGCCGAGCAGGAAGAAAAAAGAAACGAGGAAAAGTATTGATTCAAACTTACGATCCTTATCACACCATTATAAGACAAGTAATTGAACACGATTATTTAGGAATGTATAAAGATGAAATTTCACAACGTAAAAAGTTTAAATACCCTCCTTTTCAGCGAATTATACATTTTACGTTAAAGCACCGGAATAGCAATATACTAAACGAAGGTTCCAGAGAGTTTGTGGAGACTTTAAAAACAAAATTTGGGAGTCGAGTTTTAGGCCCTGATTTCCCAGTTGTTGCTCGAATAAAAAATATGTACATTAAAAACGCGATGTTAAAAGTTGAACGTGAAGTTTCCGTAAAAAAAACACGCCAACTTATTATGGAGGTAAAAAACCATTTTGAAGCGTTTAGTGAATTTAAAAGTGTACGCATTACCATTGATGTTGATCCGATGTAGAACTTTTAAATTATGAAACCATTACTGCTCTTTTTCCTGGTTATTCTATTTACCAATACTCAGGCTCAAATGCCAGACATCATGATTGAATTAAACCCTGATACAATTCTTAAAGAATTTGATTTTTCAATTATTAAAGCAATAGACAAAAGAGCTTCAAAAGATAATGTTGGTTATGTTTCTAGAGGAATTGGCACCAACAACACTAAAGTCGTATTAAAAGATGCATCAACAACATATTTAGAAAATATTATAAAAAAACTATTACCTAAAAAAGAGAACAACTCTGAAATTGTATTAATTATTCGAAATATTCTTATTTCAGAAAATATTGGCACGCAAAATCAATATGGCTATTGTAATACAGAAATTGAGTTTGCAAGACAAGTCGACACTTCTTTGTATTCTTTAGGAACTTTTTACGCTAGTATTTTCGAAAAAAGTAATAGAGTTAAATATTCTCACGGAAAAAGATTACTACGCGCTTTTGAAGATTGTTTTACACAGTTTTACCATTCAGATTGGAGAAATAAAGATGGAACCTTAATTAAGTTCTCTACCAAAGAAAGTGTTTTCGATTACAAAGCCCTTCCTCCAAAAGGTGCCTATTTAAATTATAATGATATGAAAAGAAAGGTACCTTTTGATACTCAAGATTATAAAATAACTTTAGCCAAAAGCTCAAAAAAAATTACTAGTTATAAAGTTGAGTTTAAAGAAAGTGTAAACTCAAAAATAGTTCAATTCATTTCTGATGGAAAAAGCCTTTACATTCGAGCTAATCAAACACAATTTATAAAATCTGAAAATTACGGTAAGTACATTTATTTTCAAGGAAGAATTCCAACGACTTATAAAAATCCTAATTATGGAAGTCATAATGCTACTATTATTAGCATTAATGGTGCAGGAGCTGCGGGAGCGATTATCGGTATTACTGCAAGCATTTTTTTTACAGCCCTTGCTAATGATAGTTACTCAAACAAAGAGCTTAGTACTAATTATTCGATTAAAGGTGTAGTAATTGATACCGATGTAGGAGAAGTTAAATTTGTTACAGATATGTATCTTCATAGAATAACCAAATCATACCCTGGCATGCTTACAGAATACCGAAAATCAAAAAGAAAATTGGATGACAAAAGAAAAGTAATTGAATTATTAAACTCTAAATTTTAACCTTCGCTTCCTCCATCTTGATAAATCCTATCAGCACCTCGTTTTTTCTTTTGGTTAATACGATAAGTAAAACTAACTCTTACATAACGAGATCGCCATTGTCTTTTACTTTCAGAAACAAAATTCTCTCCAAATGAAATACTATTTCTATTTCTAGAGTTAAATACATCTTTACCTGTAAAAGAAACAGTCCCATTCCCTTTTAATACATCAAATGAAAATGCAAGATCTAACGAATAGCGTGCTTTAGTTTCTCCTTGTGGAGATTGTTTTGGAGCTCTGTAATTACCTGATGCTTGTAAACTTATTTTCTTTTTAATTTTCCATTTAGAATTTATACGAGTCGACCATACATAAGTATCTACATCATATTCTACTCCTTGAAACTCACCATCACGGATTTCTCTAAAAAAGTTATAACTCCCTCTCACTGTCCACCATTTTGCAAACTCATAAGATCCTGAAAACTCTACGCCAAATGCATCTTTCACCCCTAAATTAACTGGCATTCTCCTGGTAATTCCTTCAGCATCAGAAAGCACTACCCAATCCATTGTACTTGTAGTATAGCGATAATAGATGCTCGACAATAACGAAGCTTTACTCCAGTTTTTTAAATGTCCCAGTTCATAAGAATCTGTATATTCTGGGTTTATATTCGGATTACCCGAAACATTACTTCGAGAATCGGTAAAGCTAAAAAATGGCAACAACCAATAATGATGAGGCCTCCTAATTCTTCTACTATAACCCAATTGGATCGAATTATCTTTTTTTAATTTATATGAAAAATGTGTACTTGGAAAAAAATTAAGGTAGTCTCTTTTATTAACATCGTTTGTTGTTACTAACTCCGTTTTAACATCAGTGTATTCAGCTCTAACACCTATTTGATATGAAAATTTCTTTATCTTTTTACCAAACATTAAATAAGAAGCCGAAACATTTTCATCATATAATACCAAGTTCTTAAACCCTGGAATAAACTCCCAATCATTAATCGCATTATTAAACTGCTCTACTGCATAATCATCATCAATATGTTTAATGGTGTGTTTTAATCCAAATTCTATTTTTCCATTTTTTATCGGATGTACATAATCCGTTTGAAACAACCAATTATCTCCTCCTTCATCATTAAAAACACGCTGTTCTATATTTTGAGAAGCAACAGAGCTATTGGTCTGCGTAATTATTGAACTTTCATCATCAGTTCGTTGAGATTTACTAATATCAAACGTTAGTAATTGATCTTTTTTCTTAAATGTCTTTCTATAATTCATAGAAACCTCGTATGAATTTCTATCCTTATCTTCAATCTCATCTCTTTTAACGACCTGTACTGCTTCACCAAAAGCATCAAAATCAGAATAAACTAAATTAGTTTCATTATCTCCATCACCAAAACTATATCTACCCGAAATAGTAAGAGAATTATAATTATTTATAAAGATTTCTGTCCCCAATCTAAAATTATTATTAAAACTAAATCGTTGTGTTTTAGAATCGCTATTATAGCTAAAAGCAGTATCAGGGTAATTAAACTCTTGGCTACTTATGTTAGAGCCAGGAGAGTTTCTAAAACTTACACCATAACCTGTAAATACATTAAAATGCTTTTGTTTAAATGTTACATTAAAACCACCACCATAATTATTAGGAAATCCAACATTGGCATTAACTGAACCATTTACACCTTCTCTTCTATCTTTTTTAAGAATGATATTAATTATTCCTACTTCACCTTCTGCATCGTACCTTGCTGATGGATTGGTAATTACTTCAATCTTTTCAATTTGTGTTGCATCCATTTGTTTGAGCACATCTGCAGTAGTCATTCCCATCATTCCCGAAGGCTTCCCATTAATTAATACCCGTACATTTCCACTTCCTCGTAAACTAATATTCCCATCTACATCAACCTCAACCGATGGCACATTATCTAATATTTCTGTCGCATCTGCTCCTTGACTGGTAAGGTCTTTACTCACATTAAAAACACGCTTATCCAAATCGAGTTCCATTAAGCGTTTCTCTTCAACTACTACAAACTCTTCTAAATTATTTACAGATGGTTTTAGCTTTATTTTCTTTAAATCAACATCTCTACTTACAACAATGATGTTGTTTATTGTTTTATCTTCAAAACTTAAAAAAGAAATTTTAGCATAATAATTTCCTGCCGGAATTTGAACTGAAAACCGACCATTTGGTTCAGTTGCTGCTCCTTTTACGTAATTAGAATCATTGCTATTAAAAATACCAACAGATACATAAGGTAAGCCTTTACCTTTATCATCCATAATTTGTCCGTAAAGACTATAAGTTACTGCTTTTTTTCTCATTCCTTTTTTTTGAGAAAAGGCACTGATAAAAAGTACTAATACGAGTAAAATAGTTAAGCTAATTTTCATAAACGGAAACAAAAGTAATCATCCTTAAAAAATATAAGGTCTTTCTAATTACCTTTATGACTAAAAAAAAACTTGAAAGTTTAATGGACGAATTAATTAAAACAAAAAATGAGCTATTTATTAAATGTAACACCATTGTAAAAGAAAAAATCAATGCCATTAAAGCTGTTTTAATCGAAGTACAAAACGCAGCCAATAACGAAACTAAAAGCAGCGCTGGTGATAAACATGAAACAGGCAGAGCAATGGCGCAATTAGAAACAGAAAAATTATCAGCACAATTAAGTGAAACGTTAAAATTAGAACGAGTACTCACCTTAATTAACCCAAAAGAAAAACACCAACTTATTGGGCTAGGAAGTTTAGTAATTACCAATAACGGTAATTTTTATATTACTGTTAGCTTAGGAAAAATAACTATTAACAACGAAACCTATTTCGTTATTTCCGCTGTTTCTCCTATAGGGAAACAACTCATTGGATTATCAAAAAATGATTCTTTTTCTTTTAATGGAAGACCTTATCTTATTAAAAATGTGAATTGATTTTCTGCTTAAAAAACAGTAATTTCGTTTAACAACTTTTATAAGAAACATTAAAACGTTTCCAACAAGGACGTTGTGCGTCATAAAAAAACTATGACTAAATAAATTCGATGATATATTTAATTTCCATTATAGGTTTCAGTTTAGGAGTAGCTATAGTCTATCAAATTGGTTGTGGGTTTCCATTAATTTCAAATATTCGAGATAAAAAAAGACAAAAACGAAATGATGCAATACAGAAAATCCGAAAAGAGAATGAAAAGAAAATCAAATCTTTGAATAAACACTTGAAAACCGAAGATGAGATTGAGACTTACATTACCTTAAATAGATTTAATTTGCCAATAGACAATGAATGGAAACCTATTTTGCCTCAGATGATAAAAGGTTTGCAATCGATTGGCTGGAATACAGAAATTCCTATTTATACAAAATTTAGTTATGGACGTTACTCAATCAGTATTATATCTTCTGATATAAAATTAAGAACTAAGACGCAGTCGGTTTTCCATAAATATTTAGATATATCTGAGGGTTTATGGGAGGAAGAAGAATAAACGTACGCACAACACAATATATAGCAAATATGGCGTTCAGTGGTTTATGAAAGTTCAGTGCTATTTACAAATACCACCTAATTTTTAATTTGGCTTTTAAGAATGAATAAATTAAAAACAAAATATAAACTCTTGGCTACGTGCAAATTTGAAAAATCCGCTTTTCAAATTCCGCACTACGCATAGCCTAGCGTTAAACGAAAATCTTTATTCTTAAACATTATAAAAATAAATTTCTCCCCTCCTATTCTATTTTCAAATCCAAACCATTAGCTTTACGTTTCTTTAAAATTAGTAGAAAATGAGCAAG
>JAESTF010000111.1 GCA_016763795.1 Flavobacteriales bacterium | reverse complement strand
TTCCAACGCATACGTCTTTCTGCATTGTGTAGTTTTATCTCTTGCATTCCGTTGATCAACTCAATCACCTTACTTTGCTCTTGACTGACTTGAGAAAAGCGTTTATAATCTAGTTCTTTTCGTTTTTTAAAGAAAAACAACACCCATCCAAAGTAGAGCACACTTCCAACAGCAAATACGCCTAAAATTTGTAGGCTATAGTACCCAAGTACAAAACCGAAAATGATCAAATTGAAAAAAGAAAATAAAACGGTTAAAGAGGAAGTAGTTAAGATGCGTTCAATTCGTTTATGATCATTGATCCGTTGTAATAAATCTCCAGTCATTCGAACATCAAAAAACGAAATTGGCAATTTCATTAGTTTGATGAAAAAATCTGATATTAAAGAGATATTGATTCGGGTACTCAAGTGCAATAAAATCCAGCTCCTAATAATTTCTAGCGCTGCCTTCCCTACAAACAAAAATAACTGTGCAAATAGTACTAAGTACACAAAGTTTAAATCTTGATTCTTGATCCCTACATCAACCACACTTTGGGTTAAAAAAGGCAATATTAATTGCAATAAACTTCCTGCTAATAAGCCAATGATTAATTGAACTATAAATCTTTTGTATTTGAATAGGTATTTAAAGATAAAACCAAAGCCAAAAGGTTCGTCTTTATCAAATTCTGTTTGGTAAAAAAGTGGTGTCGGCTCTACCAATAAAATAATGCCTTCTTCTGTTTCTTCTGTAGCATTGTTCCCAATCCATCTCGAGATAAATTCTTCTTTGGTATAGCTTATTAATCCATGGGCTGGATCTGAAATAAATACAACATCCCTTTTTATTTTATAGACTACTACATAATGGTTCTTGTTCCAATGTGCAATACATGGTAATGGTGCTTCTAGTAATTTTTTATAGGTAAGTTTTACTCCTAAAGATTTAAAACCAATTGACTCTACAGCATCACTTAACCCTAGTAATGAACTCCCTTCTCTTGTGGTTTCACTTAAGGTGCGTAATTGTTGTGTGTTGATAAGCTTACCATAGTGTTTGGCAATTATTTTCACACAAGTTGGACCACAATCTTTGGCCTCAGTTTGTTTATAATGAGGGAATTTCTTCAAAAAAAATATTTTTTATTTTAATATATTATTTTTTACTATACTTTTGTCTGGCTATAGCTGATTTATAATAGTATAACAGTAAATCATAAGATGCAAATTCATTTTTTCTGCTCTCAGTTCTATAGAGTCTATTTAAAGTCATGTGGCAAAAACTAAAAATTAAATTAAAGGAAATTTCTTTGGATTCCATTGAAGATTTTATCTTTTCTACATAAAACTTAATTTTTTCACTTTTATCAACTATTATATTTATAATTTCCTTATGTTTTTCATTTCTGGAAAGAATAGCCTCAATATCTTCTTTATTATTTCTATATTTTAGACTTAATCGTTTTTTTAAATTAGAATCATAGATGAATTCGTTTTTAAAAAAACTAACAAAAATCCCTGTCATTTCTTTTTTTTCTTCAATTGACAAGCCAAAGGAATCGAATATATCATCAATCATTAACAGACCAGTAAGCCAACGATAGTTTTGATTCTCAATATCTTCTAATATTTTCAATGTCTGAATGATCATGTTGCTATCATGGAAAAATATTGTTTCTGCATCATCGATCCTATTGGCTCCATATCTTTCTAGCTCTCTAACGTACACATCTGATTGTAATCTCCAAACCAAATTTTGATGTATCAATGTTGTAAAAACAACATTAAAATCTTTGATTAATTCCCCAATGTACTTGGTGTCTGTTAGATGAAACCGTACTCTTATATGGGACTTAGGGTCGTAGTACCTGATAAAAAACCATCGACTAATGTGATTTTTCTCTAACCATTTGTTCATCAAAGGTGAGATTTGATTAACTAGAATATCATCTGCTGTTTTTACACCCGTATATATTTTTAAAAAAACCCATTCGTCCCCTAAAATAAAAGTTCTTTGAATATCAGAAGTTTCCATAACTACATTTGATTTTTATAAAATGAAAAAATAAACTCGTTGACGTAATGTTCATTTTCCGAGTTGGTACAAATTGTATTCTCTGTAAAAAGACATTCTTCCAATAGAAAATTACTTTTATGTTTAACAAGATTAAAAAGCGTTTCTATTGAATAGATATTCTCGAGATTCAATAAGATTTTATTGTCACCTTCTACAAAGTAGACAAGCCTTGGAATAGTATTATTAGATCTAAACTTTTGTATCCCCTCCAGAAGGAGATTATTGTCCTTAATATCATGCAAATGTTTGATGTCTTTTATATTCATTTTCCATTTGGCAGTAGATATGATAATCTTTTTATAGATAATTCTAGGGAAGAAATCCGAAAAATCACTCAAGGAGTCCCAACCAAACTTGATCATACTTCTCTTGTTTTCTCCTTGAAGGTCACACAAAAATCTATAAATAGGAAGTGTACTCGATTTAAAGTAATGGGCTGTTGTTAGTCTTGGAACGACTTCTTTATTGTGTTTTTTTGACCTGAGAAAAATATCATTGTTTCTTATAGAAATTACCAAATCACTTACAAGAATTTGATATTCACTGGTTTTAACTGACCTAGCTAGATAAGGTATTTCAAAGTTTCTGACGGAAGGACGCATTAGTACATTTCCTAGTCGATCTTCTGGCAAATGAACAATTTCTGCAAGGATTTTATTGGAATTCAAATCCTTCTCAATTTGTGTTATTTCGTTGATGAAATCATGCATTTCCTTATCACCGTTGCAAAATCGACCTATTAGATTCCCTGCACTGGATCCCGTAAAAAAGTTGAGGTAAACCAAGTTTTCATTCTCTATATTGATTACTTGTGCGAGGGTAGAAAAGGTATCTGTTAAGTCTGTTAGATTTCCTTCTTTTGGAATTTCATCTTCTTTAATTTCTATCGTGATGTTGTTGTTGTTTTTCGCTTCTATGATTTTGTTTAAAAGCATTTTTTCAAAGGAGGATAAGCTAAATTGATCCGAACCCTTTTCCGTAACAACACCTCGGATGTTTAAATCATCGATGAGTGGATTTACGTCTCCTGTGCCAGTGTTTTCAGGATAACCCAAGCCCAATTCTTTATCTAAGACTAGAGATAATGGTACTTCTTGGGTCTCATATCTTTCATAAAAAGCTTTTTTGAAGTTGTTTAAGTCAGTGTTTTGAGTACTGCCTTTTAATGAACTGATATTATTAATAATTCTGAATCCTTCTTCAATATGATGAATAAACTCTTTGTCTAATGTATTGTGCTCATGACCGATTATAAGATCAGTCTGAAAAACATATTTAGGATTTATCTTAATTTCCATTTGTTTTAACAAACTCAAAACCTGACTATATAAAGATATTTTATTTGGAACATTATTATCCAAACTAACAACTTTGTCTTTTATGGATTTAAGAATATCTAAAATATAATCTACATTTTTTAACCTTTTTAGGGTTGAAATTATATTCTCCAAATTCTCAGTACCTGACACTGTTTGCTGAAGCTCACTAGTTAATATCTGACTTTCAATAAGTTCAGAAACAAACTCTTTTGCATCTTCTATAGTAATTTCAGGCTCAATTAGCCTATTTGCTAATTCTGTAATATTTTTACCTTTTTTAGAAAAGTGTATAATATTTTCTAGATATTCAGAGGTCTCTACTTCAATAACCTTATGAATTAGTTTGTTACTGCTATTATAAGTGGACTCAACAAATCTGATTAAGTCCCCAATTCTATACAAACTATTATTAGGGTAAAAAAGTAGTTGTTCTTTTATGATTGAGTTCTTTTCAATACGTTTTACTATAATTCCTGTTAAATCCATGTCGAGTCTCGTGTGTCTCTTATTTAACTGGTTTGCCCTTTTAATGCGATTTTGAGTATCAAACCGACCTATTGAACAACCAGAAAACAACCCGAATGGAGTAGGCCTAGAACTCATTCTAGACAAATACTTGAAGAAAGAAAGTTTTATTTTTTTAGCGTCATCTAACTTTTTATTTTCAGTCCATTTCTCTATTTCTTCAAATAAAATAGGAGAAGCCAAATAAATGGATTCCTTTACCAAAGGGTTCTGAAAAATTTCTTTAAGTTTATCATCAGAAACTTCTTTATCCTTAGTGATATTCAGAAAAAAATCTATCGGAAATAAAGGTGTTCTGAGTACATATGTGTTGAAAACTTTATACATTCCTTTAGTTATTGTTTCTAATTAATTCTATCGAATATGTCATATATGGGTCGTCAAGAAAATTGGTTGTTGTTTCGTTTATTAAATGATCGATTTTGAGACCTTTTTTTTGTGTACCTTCTCCGTTAGGATAAAATGCACCTAGACATGTAAAATTAATAGCAGTACCGTCGGGTAGGTTGTACGTTGTGATATTCATCACAGAACCCGCTGTTTGTTCTCCAACAGTAACACAATTAGGTGATGCCTGGATAGTCATTCCTATAAATTCAGCTTTACTCTGAGTAAAGTAGTTTACCAATAAAACAATTTTTCCTTTATAATAATTGGAGTTTTTGGATCCGGAAGTAAAAGGGTCTTTGATAAAACTGAGTGTTGCTTTTTCAAATTTCGCATGAGAAGGTCTTCCTTTGATAGGAAAGAGAACTTTGATGAATTTTTTCCTCTTTGGATAGAGATACTTAGCGATATCACTATTCGAAATGTTCTTTGGATAATTCCTTAAATCAATGATGATTCCTTTTGTTTTAGTAAATTTTTTAAATGCTGTTTTTAATTCTTTTTTTGAAATAGAACCCAAATTTATATATCCTATGT
>JAESTF010000110.1 GCA_016763795.1 Flavobacteriales bacterium | reverse complement strand
TATTGCTGATTTTAAACATAAACTTTGGGATCATTTATTTGTTATTTCAAAATTTAAATTAGATGTAGACTCCCCATATCCGCTACCTGATAAAGAAGTTCTTTTTGAAAAACCAGAAAGAATGTCTTATCCAAAAACTAAAAATAAATACAAGCATTACGGAAAATCTGTTAACGATTTAATTGAGGCTGCTATTGCTATTGAAGATAAAACAGAACAGAGTGCATTAACTGGGGTTATTCTAAATTTGATGAAGAAAACTTACATCATGTTTAATCAAGAATCAGTTGATGACGAGCAAATTGTTTCTGATTTAAAAGATATTTCTAATGACAAACTAAATGCTCCTGCCGATTTCCAAATGATTTCCACTAATGAGGTTTTAGCGATGACCAAAAAGAAACCGAGTAACAACAATAATAAAAATCACAAAAACAACAACTACAAACAAAAGCAAAACAACTACCGTAAAAAAAGATACTAAATGGGAACTTTTAAAATTAATGGAGGTAATCGTTTAAAAGGAGAAATAACTCCACAAGGAGCAAAAAACGAAGCATTACAAGTTGTTTGTGCTGTTTTAATGACTTCAGAAAAAGTAACACTACACAACCTCCCAGATATTAGAGATGTTAATTTTTTAATTGATTTACTAGCCGCTTTAGGCGTTAAGGTTGATAGAGCTGGAAATGGAACCGTTCATTTTCAGGCAAACAATGTTAACATTGATTATTTACATTCCGAAGATTTTAAAAAACGAGCAGCTTCACTAAGAGGTTCTATTATGATAATGGGACCATTGCTAACTCGATTTAAGAAAGCATATATGCCCAAACCTGGTGGCGATAAAATTGGTGCTAGACCATTAGACACTCACTTTTTAGGTTTCACAAAACTAGGTGCCACTTTTGATTACAATAATAAAACTGGTTTTTACACCTTAAATGCCGATAAGTTAGAAGGAAAATATATTTTACTAGACGAACCATCAGTAACTGGAACAGCTAATGTTTTAATGACGGCCATAATGGCTAAAGGAAAAACCACTATTTACAATGCCGCTTGTGAACCTTATTTGCAACAATTATGTAGCATGCTAAATAGTATGGGAGCTAAAATAACAGGTGTTGGTTCTAATCTCTTAACCATTGAAGGAGTTTCTGATTTAGGTGGTTGCGTTCACACATTACTACCAGATTTTATTGAAGTTGGCTCTTTTATAGGAATGGCAGCTCTTACTCAATCTGAAATTACCATTAAAAATTGTAGGATAGATATGTTAGGCAGAATTCCTGATACATTTAGACGATTAGGAATTGAGATTGAGTTTAGAGGAGATGATATTTTTATTCCAACCCAAGAGCGCTATGAAATAAAAAGAATGATTGATGGTACAATACCAACAATTTACGATGCTCCTTGGCCAGGTTTTACCCCCGATTTAATTAGTATTTTATTGGTTACTGCTTTACAAGCTAAAGGAACTGTTTTACTGCATCAAAAAATGTTTGATAGTCGTTTATTTTTTATTGATAGACTTAAGGACATGGGAGCACAGATTATTTTATGCGATCCGCACAGAGCAACAATTATTGGGTTAGACAGAGAAAGACCTTTAAAAGGAACAAGCATGTCATCACCAGACATTAGAGCAGGTGTTTCCTTATTAATTGCAGCACTTTCTGCCGAAGGAGAAAGTACTATTTCTAATATCCATCAAATAGATAGAGGTTACCAATATATCGATAAACGTTTACAAGCACTTGGTGCCGACATTACTCGTATAGAAAGCTAAAGAATGTCCTAAAGCTTACTAAAAGTTTGGCTCGACAATTGCTAATTTTACATTTCACTTATGATAAATAAAATTATGACAACAATTAAAAAATTTAAAGCTACCATCATTCTTGGAGCTATCATTTTAGTAACTGCAGGTTTTATGTTTAAGCCTACAGGATTTACAATAGGATCTAAAGCTCCTGAATTAGCTTATAAAAACCCTGAAGGAAAAGTGATGAAACTCTCTTCTTTAAAAGGACAGTTAGTATTGATTGATTTTTGGGCATCTTGGTGCGGACCATGTAGAAGAGAAAATCCTGCGGTAGTAAAAGCTTATAATAAATTTAAAGATCAAAAATTTGTAAACGGAAATGGATTTACTGTTTTTAGTTATTCTTTAGATAAAAGTGAAACTAAATGGAAAGCAGCCATTGAAAAAGATAAATTAACTTGGAAATATCACGTAAGTGATTTACAAGGCTGGAATTCTGAAGGATCAAAATTATACGGTGTAAGTTCTATACCTATGAACTATTTGATTGATGGAAAAGGAAATATCTTAGCCAAAAATTTAAGAGGTGCGAGTCTAGAAGCAGCTTTAGAAAAACACTTAAAAAAATAAGCTTAAACAAACCTAAATTAAAGGCAGAGGAATTGATTCTTCTGCCTTTTTTACGCCTAAATATTTTCTCCACAGAAAATAACTGTCATTATGACTTTAATTTGCTGAATGGTAGTATTTTTGCCAACTCGTTTTTCGAGAATTAAAACAAAACAAAATGAGTAAGGAAGATAAAGTACCAAACGAAGAAATAGAAAACCAAGAGGCGCAACAAGTAGAAGAGACTCAAGAAGAAGTTATTGAGCTATCTAAAGAAGAAACACTTGAAATCCAAGTAAAGGAAGCTACTGATAAATATTTAAGATTATATTCTGAGTTTGACAACTTTAGAAAAAGAACTCAAAAAGAAAAAATAGAATTATACAAAACTGCTGGTGAGGGAATCATTTCTGCCATCCTACCAGTATTAGATGATTTAGAAAGAGCTGAAAAAGCAAATCAAGATTCTGATGATGCTCAAAGCATTAAAGATGGTATCAAATTAATTCAAGATAAAATCACAAACATCTTAAAAACAAAAGGTTTAGAAGCTGTTGAATCCCCTATTGGACAAGATTTTAATGTGCAGTTTCATGAAGCTATCACACAAATTCCTGCTCCAACCAAAAAGGAAAAAGGAAAAGTTTTAGATGTAGTAGAAAAAGGATATGAATTAAACGGAAAAGTTATCCGATTTAGTAAAGTAGTTATAGGACAATAAGATGAGTAAAAGAGATTATTACGAAGTATTAGGCGTTTCAAAAAGTGCATCTGAAGCTGAAATAAAAAAAGCTTATCGTAAGATGGCTATTAAATTTCATCCGGATAAAAATCCTGATGATCCATCTGCTGAGGACAAGTTTAAAGAAGCTGCTGAAGCTTACGAAATACTGAGTAGCGCAGAGAAAAAACAACGATACGATCAATTTGGTCACCAAGGAGTTGGAGGTGCTGCCGGAGGCGGTGGCTTCGGAAGTGGTGGAATGAACATGGATGATATCTTCTCTCAATTTGGAGATATTTTTGGTGGAGGAGGCGGTGGCTTCGGAGGTTTTGGTGGCGGTGGAGGTCGCGGAAGAAGAGTTAGAAGAGGAAGCAATTTACGAGTCCGAGTAAAGTTATCTTTAGAAGATATAGCTGAAGGTGTTGAGAAAAAAATCAAAGTAACCAAGTTAGTTAATGCTGAAGGTGTTACTACTAAAACTTGTTCTCAATGTAATGGTTCTGGACAAGTTACCAGAATTGCAAATACTATTTTAGGGCAAATGCAAACTTCATCTCCTTGTAATGTTTGCGGTGGTGATGGAAAAATGATAGATCAAAAACCTGATGGGGCTAATGCTGATGGTTTAATCAAAAAAGAAGAAGTCATTACTATTGATATTCCTGCTGGAGTAGAAGATGGAATGCAACTTTCTGTTACAGGAAAAGGAAATGCTGGGCCAAAAGATGGAATTGCTGGAGATTTAATTGTTTTAATTGAAGAGCTTTCGCACGAAACCATTAAACGTGATGGTACAAACCTTTTATATGATTTATACCTCAACTTTGTTGATGCTGCAATGGGAACTTCAATTGAAATTCCAACCATTAGTGGTAAAGTAAAAATTAAGATTGAAGCAGGAACACAGAGTGGAAAAGTATTGCGTTTAAAAGGTAAAGGAATCCCTAATATACAAGGTTACGGAAAAGGAGATTTCTTAATCTATGTTAATATTTGGACTCCTCAACAACTTTCTAAAGAAGAAAAAGATACCTTAGAAAAACTAAAAGGTTCTGAAAATTTTAAACCAAATCCCACCCATAAAGACAAAGGGTTCTTTGATAGGATGAAAGATTATTTCAACTAGTATCGAGTCGATACAGATAATAAAATTTAAAGCGAGATGAGTTTTCATCTCGCTTTTTTATTAAGTGTCATTCTGAACACGTTTTTAGAAACGAGCAAAAGCTGTTTATTGAAGCTTCAGCTTCAAAGTAAAATGAAATGAAGAATCTATTTATAACACAATTCGTTATAAATAGATTCTTCATTTCGTTCTATTACGGAAATAAATTTCCGATATAACTTCATTCAGAATGACACTAAGAATAATTACTTTTAACTCGTGATTTACAAAAGCACTATAGACTGTATTAACGACCTTGAAAAAAATGGTCATTTAATCCGCATAAAGGAAGAGGTTGACCCTAACCTAGAAATGGCGGCAATACAATTACGTGTCTATGAAAAAGGTGGTCCAGCCATTTTGTTTGAGAACATAAAAGGATGTGAATTTAAAGCTGTTTCTAATTTATTTGGAACACCTGAACGAAGTGAATTTATTTTTAGAAATACGTTTGAGAAAGTTCAACAACTAATCGCACTAAAAAATGATCCGCTAAAATTATTAAAAGCTCCTATTGAGAACTTTTCTTTAGCAATGATGGCTAGAAAATCGTTACCAAAAAAAGTTTCGAGTTTACCTTCTCATTTTAAAGAAACTACCATTGATAAATTACCCTTAATAAAATGTTGGCCAAATGATGGTGGTGCTTTCATTACTCTTCCTCAAGTTTATTCTGAAGACCCAACTAATGAAGGGGTAATGAACTCTAACTTAGGAATGTATCGCATTCAATTAGATGGGAACGACTATAAACTGAATGAAGAAATTGGTTTACACTATCAAATACACAGAGGAATCGGGGTGCATCAAGCAAAAGCAAATAAATTAGGAAAACCGCTAAAGGTTTCCATTTTTATTGGCGGACCTCCAGCTCATACTTTAGCAGCGGTAATGCCATTACCAGAAGGTTTATCTGAATTAACTTTTGCCGGAGCTTTAGGTGATAACCGTTTTAAATATACTTACGTTGATGGTTATTGTGTAGCAACTGAAGCTGATTTTGTAATAACTGGAGAGATTCATCCTAATCATACAAAACCTGAAGGTCCTTTTGGTGACCACCTAGGCTATTATAGTTTAACACACGAATTCCCTGTAATGAAAGTGCATAAAGTTTACCACAGGAAAGATGCCATTTGGCCATTTACTGTTGTAGGAAGACCACCACAAGAAGACACGCAATTCGGAGCATTAATCCATAAAATTGCTGGCAAAGCCATACAAACTGAAATACC
>JAESTF010000109.1 GCA_016763795.1 Flavobacteriales bacterium | reverse complement strand
GGAGATATGTTAAGATTAAATATGGCAGTTCCTGTTACACCAAGAACAGATCCTAACTTCAGTTCTCTAGGATTAATTCAAGCAGCAGTATTAGGTTTAACAGATCCAACCTATACCAATTCTGGTACTGCACTTCAATTTATTCCTAATATGGATGGTTTCCCTAATGGGAGAAGATTAGAGGATGATGTTACTCGTATTGAACTACAGGCTGTTGGCGGAGTAGTTTTAGCTGCTATTGGTTTATGGTATGATGATTATAATGTGAGCACATCACCTACTCCGGTTACTAACTTATTGGTAAATGTTTTAAACTATTCAACTGGTGTTGAAGAAAATGACACAACATTTAAAGCAAACTTTCCATATGTCCAAACCCCATGGAGAGGTAAACAATAACTTAAACTAAATAATTATGAAATATATTTTAAAAATAATGATGCTGCTTATCCCTATGACTGCAATTTTTGCATCAAGTCATAGAGAAGCACCACTCATTGCAAATGACCCTTTAGCGGATAATACAGATTTATACGCTTTTAGGAGTCCAGACAATCCGAATACAATTACGATTATCGCTAATTATGTTCCGTTACAAATACCTCATGCTGGTCCAAACTTTTACAGTTTTGGTGAAGATGTAAGGTATGAAATACACATCGATAATGATCTTAGCACTCCAGGTGATGATATTACTTATCGTTTTACTTTTAGTAAAGTAAATGGAGATGCTACTACTTTTTTTAATATAAGATTAGGACAAGAAAACTTAATGACTACTTATATGATGGAGAAAAGTACAGATGGTGGAGTTACATTTACGACTATAATAGCTGCAGGAACTGTACCTCCTCCAAACATCGGAGATAGATCAATTCAGAATGCAACTGTAGGTTTAAATTCAACTTATGAAACAATCTTTACCAATGCAATTACGACTGCATCATCTGGAGAAATTGTTTATTGTGGACCGGCAGATGACCCATTTTTTGTAGATTTAGGTGGTATTTTTGATGTAGGTGATGCACCTAGACAATCAGGAGCACCTATTGATGCTTTAAAGTGTTTAAATGTACATTCTATTGCTATTCAAATACCAATAGCTGATCTTCAAAAAAATGGAAACCCAGTTTCTATGGCAGCTAATATTTTAGATGGTGATTATGTAATTGGTGTTTGGGCTTCTGCAAGTCGTAAAGCAACAAGAACATTAAATGCCCCAACTGTAAATAATGCCAATCCAGGTTATGTAGATTCTGGTAATTGGGTTCAAGTTTCTAGGTTAGGAATGCCATTGACCAATGAAGTCTTAATTCCTATTGGAATGAAAGATTATTGGAATTCTTTGTCTCCTTATGATGAATTAGCTGAGACATTATTAGATCAATATTTTTATAACCCTGAGTTAGGATTATATATGGACAATGCTTTATTTGGACCTGCAGTTCCTGCAATGGCTGATTTAAGAATTCAACGTAATTCACTAGCTCAAACATTTGGTGGTTTTGATTTTGGAAATGGTAACGATGGTTTATTCCCATTAAAAGGAAGTGCTGCAGTTGCTGGTACAGCTTTAGATGATGCTATTTTTGGAACATTATTATTACCTGCTGCTGGAAGCCCTAGATCTGTAGATTTATGGCCAATTTTCCATACAGGTGTACCAAACTTAGAGCCTTATCAATTGGCTACAGGTAAAACAGGTAACAATCCATTAACAACAGGTAAACCATTTATCAATAATTTTTTACCTAATGGGGGAGATATGTTAAGACTGAATATGGCTGTTCCTGTTACACAACGAACAGATCCAGCGTTTAGTTCTCTAGGATTAATTCAAGCTGCAGTGTTAGGATTAACAGATCCTACTTATACTGCATCTGGAACTTCAATGCAATTTATCCCTAATATGGATGGATTCCCTAATGGTAGAAGATTAGAGGATGATGTTACTCGTATTGAGTTACAAGCTGTAAGTGGAGTTGTTTTAGCTGCTATTGGTTTATGGTATGATGATTTCAATACTGCAGGTTCTCCTGTAACACCGAATTTATTAAGTGTTTTAGGTTATTCTACTGGAGTTGAAGCTAATGATACAGCATTTAGAACAAGCTTTCCTTACGTTCAAGTACCATGGAAAGGTAACAGTAACTGTTTAGGTAAAGAAATTTCCTATACTCAACCTGCAATTTTACAAGGATCATCAGTTGGAATCAATGAATATGGAAAGCAATTTTTTGAAGCATCTGCTTACCCAAACCCAATGATAAGCTCAACTACTGTGACATTTATATTAGAAGAGTCTTCTATTGTTGATATTCAATTAATGTCATTAGAAGGTAAACTGTTATCTAGTACGGCTGCTCAATCATATTCTTCAAAAGGAGAATATAAAATTGAACTTGATACAAGAAATTTATCATCAGGTTTATTCATAGCGAAAGTCAGTGTTAATAACAGCGCTGGAAAAAATGTTAGATTAATTAAATTAATTAAACAGTAAATATTAACTATAACGGTAGAGTAAATTACTCTACCGTTTTTAAAACATAAAATCGTGAAAAATTTATCCCTAACAAAAATTATTACAGATTACTTTATGTTCTTAATTATAGCTGCACTACTATTTAGTTGTTCAGAAAATAAAGAAGAAAAAGATAAGACTGTCACAAACACATATACTTTAACAGAATTATTAGAAAGAGATAAAGATTTATCTTATGATGAATTTATTAAACTTAAAGCGAAGTATGAAAACCTCAAATTACAATATTTAAAAGATAATTCTAATTATGAAACGTTGTTAAAATTAACCGAAATTTATATTTATGAAGCACGAGTGTCAGGAGAACATCCTTATTATCATCAAGCTGCATTAAAAACTATTGCAGAACTATTAAAAAATGAAAAAAATCTTACAAAAGATCAAAAATTCACTACGCTTTTTTACAAGGCAACAGTACAGCTTTCTCAGCACAATTTTACGGAAGCTTTAATAACAGGAAATAAAGC
>JAESTF010000108.1 GCA_016763795.1 Flavobacteriales bacterium | reverse complement strand
TTTTGCCACAAATCTAAACTATTTAAATCACTAATTTTAGTAGAATTTAAATCAGAAATAATCCATGACTCAGTCTCAATTTCTTTAGCTAATTGATCGTAATCCCAGCCAGAATAACCAATAAAAAATCCTGATTTCACCAGCTACCTACTTAGTTCTTCATCATATACTCTAAAAAAAAAGGATATACGAATTTCTAATACTGATCTTCTTTTTGCTAAAGGAAGCTATGGTTTAACTGATAATACTACTGCATCTTTAAGTATATCTCTAATTGGAACTTTTATTGCATCTATCAAACAACAAATTAATCTTACCGAAGGACTAACAATGGGATTTTCTGCATCTATAGGGCAACTTCTTGCTGTTCCTACTGATTCTGTTATTTTTTTTACTGGTGGACAATCTATGGTAACTTTAGGAGATATTCAAAACAACATCACATTTGGTGTAGGGTTTTATTATGCAAAAAGCTCTTTTAAAGCAATAAATGAAGAAAAAAAATTCTTTTTGAGCAACTTTTATGTTTCTTCTCAGAAACAAATAAGTAAAAGAGTTTACCTCATTGCTGAAGGAATTTATTTTGGGAATTATAATGTTCTATCAGGTGCTTTAGGAATTAAAGTCACCATAAAAGAAAGTATGACTTTAGGTTTTGGAATAATGCCTTTAGCATGGATAGATCCAAATATAAATAATTCGGACATTGATGCTGGAGCTCTTCCTATAATTACCTTTAGAATGCTATTCAGACACTAATTCATTTAATTGCTCCAATATAGATTTTGTAGCCTTATTAAAATATCTTTTTTGACGGTAAGAAACGACCCATTCCAACCCTTTTATTGCATTGGTTAAAAATAGCTCATCAGCTTGCAACAACATGCTTCCATTAACCATTCCTTCAAAAACATTGATATTCATTTTTTTAGCAATTTTAAGCACTTGTTTTCTCATAATACCATCCATACATCCCTCATCTAAAGATGGTGTATAAAGGTTGTTATTTTTATAAAGAAAAATATTAGAACTGATTGCCTCTACTATTCTATCTTGATCATTTAAAACAATACAATCATCTAAATTATTTTCTCGCTTGTAAATGCCTGTTAAAACATGAGGGAGACTATTGGTTGTTTTAATTTGAGACAATACATTCCTTCGTATTTTTAGCTCGTTATAAATATCTACCTTAGATCCTTTTTCGTTTAATACATAAATATCATCTTTAATCGGTGTCGCTTCAATTACATAAGATTTTCCTTCATTTTCTTCAGGAGTATACAATCCTTCTGCCGATCGGAATACAGTCAACCTTATTCTTCCGCCTTTTTTAATATGATTTTTTTGGATTAATAATACAATCTGATCTTTTAAATCATTGAACGAAATATTTCCAGAGTGCATTTTTAATACTTGCATTCCTTTTTTTAACCGCATAAAATGGGCTTCTAAAAAACAAGGTTCACCATTAATTATTCTAATGGTTTCAAATAATGCATCACCATATTTAAATGCCCTATTGTTAACCGTAAACACTTTTTCATCCTCTTTATAAAGAAATCCATTAAAGTTGATATAGAGTTGATTGCTCAATTTATTTGATTTAAATAATTAATTAATTTATCGTTAGATTTTACTAAAATTCCTTTAACACCTGCTTTTTCTCCAGCTAAAACATCTCTTCTGCTATCTCCAATAAAATATGATCTTGATGTATCTACATCATACCTTGCTATTGCTTTCTCTAATAATAAAGAATCTGGTTTACGACAAATACATTTTTCATTAATAGTATGGTGTGGACAATAATAAACATCTAACAAATCAATTTTTGCTTGTTGAAATTTTTCTTGCATATAATTATGTACGAGTTTTACATTGTTATGGTTATATACTTTTTTAGAAATCCCTCCTTGATTGGTAATTACAATAAACTGATAGCCTTTTTCTTTTAAAATTTTCAATCCTTCAAACAAGCCATCAACAATCTTAAACTTCTCAATTTCAAACGTATAATCTCCTGGTTCTAAATTAATTACACCATCTCTATCTAAAAACACAACCTTAATCATTCAGCTAATTTATATGTTAAAGATATAAAAAGTGATGTGGTTTACAACAATTAAGTCTTTTGATTTTTTGCTACGACTGGATTCCTGACTAAATCGGGAAAAGGAATATGTTACCCAAAAACTCCCATAAGTTCTCCTAAGAAATTCATAAAAACTTCTGGAACAAAAAGTAACGTAAACAAGAAGCCAAAAATAGCACCATAAATATGAGCATCATGAGCAATATTAGTACCACCTCGTTTTTCCATATATTTTTCGTATGCCAAATAAAGCACTCCAAAAACCAATGGTGGAATTGAAATTGGAATAAACATGATACCTATTCCTCCACTAAACGGAGCAAAAGCTATCATCGAAAAAAGAACCGCAGAAACAGCTCCTGAGGCACCAACAGAATTATAACTGTAATTATCTCGATGTTTCATTAATGCTGGTAAAGTCGCTATTGCCATCCCTCCAATATAAATCAATAAATAATAAGCCACACCTAAACTACCCAAATGATTAATCAAAATTGATTCAACCGAGTTTCCAAAAGAATACAACACATACATATTAAATCCTAAATGCATGATATTGTTATTATCATGTATTAATCCATGAGAAAATATTCGCCACCATTCTTTTCTATGAAAAACTTGATAAGGATTAAATAATAGTTTTGAATACAACTCTGGCTTGCCATTAGCCATTAAAGATACAGCAACAGTAATTATGATAATGATTAATGTTATGGATATGTTCATATTTTTAATTTATTCTTCCCCTCTAAAAAGAGGGGACAAAAGGGTGTGTCTTTAATTTTTATCTTCAAGCTCTAAAATAAAACCTGTTATCTCTCTCAAAACATTATGTATATCTTTCAGAACCTCCTCATCATCAAACCTCATTACAGACAAACCTAAATTCTTTTGTTTCTTTTCGTCTTTATCTAAAACCTCTTCAAAATTATGAGTATAACTCATCTAATTCTATTATTAGTTCTAATTTATTACAATAAAAATCTACTATAAAATTCCCTATAGGCTTTTGTCTTGTAAACTTATAACCAAAACGTGTTTGTTTTGCAACTCTTTCCAAAGTCTTATTTCAGGTTTTGTTGAATTATTTCTTAATTTTCTTGCTAATAATTTCGGCCTAGGATTGTAATATATTTTCATTATTTTATTCTTAACACCTCCCTAGCCACCCTTTTTAGGGGAGAGTATTTAGTTAAAATAAACTCATTTGATCATCATCATCTTTATCTGCATCTTTAATCGGTGGTTTTTTCTCTTCTTTTTGTTCTTTAGGTTTCTCAATCTCCTTTTCAGGTTCTTTTTCCTTAACTAACTCAACAACTTCTTCTTTCTCCTTTTCTTCAATTACTTCTTCAGTCACTACACTTTCTGCTACTACTTCTGACTCAAATACTACCGCATCCTCAACAGTATCTTCAATCTCTTCTGGCTCTTCAAAAGGTAAAGGTTCTAATAAATCAATACTCTTAATTTTATGAGTTGTTAAACGATTACCAATTGCTTTCATTCCTTTTATAGAAATAAATTCTTCTAAAGCAATAATATCATTATCCCGTTTTTTTCCTTTTATTGTTGGATATGTTGTTTCTATTTGTGGTAACCAATCTGTAGAAACTACTTCTAATTGCGAATTTTCATGTTCTGAAATAAACAATACTTTTTTATCTGTTCGCTCTGCTAAAAATCGTTTTACAAAATATTCTTTTTTATCGCCATCAAAATAAACTGCCGAAATAGGTTTTTTCGGATTCCATTTTTCCAACACAATCATATCTTCCTCAAACTTGGTAAACAAATCGAACCCTAACAATTGATAATCGCCACTTTGCATTACCGTCAAAATTCTATCGTTGGCTTTAAAATCACCTAAAAACTCCCCTCTTTCATCTGAATTTAAGCGTTGTACAGTATCGTCAAACCAAATTTTACGTGCTGCTAATGTTGAAACTCCAGCTTCTTTTAGTTCTATTTTGGAGATTGGGAATTTAGAAACGCGATTCCCTCCTGCTCCTCTTCCTTTTATAGCTAATTCAGAAAAATCTAAATCAAATTTAAGCTTACGAACCTTTGCTGTTGATTTTAGCTTAATTTGAACAGTTTCTGCTTCTCCATTAGGGTTAGCTGTAAACCATAGTATTTTAGATCCTTCCGTTCCTTTTGTAATCGGGTATTCTTTATCTCTTGTAATTGAAGTTACTGAAAAACGTTTCATCATTGAAAGACCTGTTTTTCCATCTTGGTAAACTACGTTATAAGTAGTTCTCTTATCTCCTTTTTTCCAAACTCCAACATGTATAATTCCTTTTCCAAAAAATGCTTTTGAGGATATTTTAGAAACCTGCATTATCCCATCTTTACGGAAAACAATTACACTATCTATATCAGAACAGTCAGCTATAAATTCGCTGTCAGATCGCTTTAATCCTGATCCAACAAATCCCTCTTCTAAGTTAGCGTATAACTTTACATTACTTACTGCAACTTTCGAAGCATCAATACTTTCAAAAGATCTAATTTCTGTTTTACGTTCTCGTCCTTCTCCGTATTTCTTTTTTAATTCTTTAAAATAATCTACTGCAAAATCTATTAGGTTTGCCAAATTAAATTTTACTTTTTTAATCTCATCTTCAATATTAGAAAGTTTTTCTTCTGCTTTTTCCGAATCGTGTTTAGTGATTCTTCTCATTCTAATCTCCAACAGTCGTTTTACGTCTTCATCTGTGACTGCCCTTAGTAAATATTTAGTAAATGGTTTCAGTAAATCTATCGTTAAAGCTATTGCTTCATCATACCCTAAACCATGTAGTTTTACATAAATCTTATTCTCAATAAAAATTTTCTCTAAAGAAGAAAAATGCCATTGTTCTTCTAGTTCTTTCTGACGAATTTCTAATTCTAATTTTAATAAATCCTTAGTTCTTTCAGTAGAAAGTCGGAGCATTTCTGTTACACCAATAAATTTAGGTGTATCATCTTCAATAACTCCTGCATTTGGAGAAATAGAAAGCTCACAATCTGTAAATGCATATAATGCATCTATCATCTTATCTGGCGAAACGCCCGCTGGTAAGTGGATTAATATCTCTACGAATTCCGCAGTATTATCCTCTACCTTTCTAACCTTGATTTTACCTCTAGCATTAGCTTTAAGAATAGAATCAATTAATTTGTCAGTTGTTGTTCCAAAGGGTATTTCAGTTACTTTAAGTGTCTTTTTATCTTCCTGACCAATTCTTGCTCTAACTTTTATCCGTCCTCCTCTCAAACCATCATTGTAGGCTGACATATCCGCCATTCCTCCTGTTAAAAAATCAGGATAAATGATTACTTTTTTAGTACCTCTTAATATTTTAATAGAACCATCTATTAACTCATTAAAATTATGAGGCAAAATTTTACATGCTAATCCTACAGCAATTCCTTCTACTCCTTGTGTTAACAATAAAGGGAACTTTACAGGCAAAGTATCTGGCTCTTTATTTCTCCCATCATAAGAAGTTAACCACTTTGTTGTTTTGGGATTAAAAACCACTTCTAACGCAAATTTGGTTAATCGTGCTTCAATATACCGTGGTGCTGCAGCTCTATCTCCTGTAAAAATATTCCCCCAGTTTCCTTGACAATCAACTAATAAATCTTTTTGTCCCACTTGCACCAATGCATCACCAATAGAAGCATCTCCATGCGGATGGTACTTCATGGTGTTTCCGATAATGTTCGCCACCTTATTGTAACGGCCATCATCCATTTCCTTCATAGAGTGTAAAATTCTACGTTGTACAGGCTTTAAACCATCATTTAGGTGTGGAACAGCTCTTTCTAAAATTACGTAAGAAGCATAATCCAAAAACCATTCTTTGTACATTCCAGAAATTTGAATAACGTTTTCTAAGTTATTCCCTTCGTTTTCTGAACCCTCAAATTCTTCGTCTCTTTCTATGTTTTCTTCTTCGCTCATTTATTTTTTATTATTAATTCTATTAAGGAAAGATATTTCTCACATTCCTCAGAGCGATAGTTATTTAATTGAACAATTCTAAACTCTTTTTCAGCCTCTTTATATAATTTTAAATTAAACTTAGAAACTGCATTGTAATACATTGCTTTATTTTTTATTTTTTCAGCCCCAATAGCTTTAGTAAAAAAGCAAGTTGCCTCATAATATTGATTTAAGTTAAGGTTCACCAATCCTAAATTAAAATAAATTTCCTCTATTCCATTTTTATTTTCATCACAATTTAGTAGAAAATTCAAATCTTCTTTTGCCATTTTAAAATCATTTTTATGAGGCTTTGCTTCCCCTTGATTAAAGAGTCTTATTAATGCTAAATTATTGTATGCAGGATAAAACAAAGAATCAAACTTGATGCATTTTTTATAATCTCCTAATGCTAATCTATAATATTTCATGTCTAGATAAGTATTCCCTCTTATAAAATAGCCTATTGGAGTTTTGGGTTTTAAATTGATAGCCTTGTTAAAAAATTCTATTGATTTTTTATTATTCCCTAGTTGTTTTTCTCCATAACCAAGAAACAAAAACCCATCATAAAACACCCCTTTTTTCATTTTCTTCTTAAGCAGCTTTATCCCATATTTATAATTGCCATGTTTATACGTTAGAACCGTATGGTTAATGGCCTCTAATTCATCCTTTTCTTGTGTAGAAACAAAACTTAATAAGCTTTCAGCATCTTGTGAAAAAGAGCTAATTGTTATAAAAAGACTAGTGATGGCTAATAAATACCTCATTTATGATCTTAAATTAAATCGAACTGGTATTGCATACTGTACCTTCACTGGAATTCCACCTCTATAACCAGGGTTCCATTTTGGCATATTTTTCACAATTTGTTTTGCTTTTTCATCTAACAATTCATCTTCACCAACAATTACCTTAACATTAATAATAGAACCATCTACATCTATTGTAAAAGCTACAGAAATAGGCACAAATTGATTCCCGTTCTCTTTCATATAAGTCTCAGCATCAAACCCTTCTGGAAGTTTAACATTCTCATCTAAATAATCATAAAATGCATTATCTCCTCCAGGGAATTGTGGCATTTTTTGATCTATTTTTTCAGTCTGTTCATAATTAATATTAGGTGTAGGGTTCTGAGAAACTCCTTTAAAAAAAAGAGTTGCCAACAACATAACAATAATTAATTTCAACTTCATTCTTCTTATTTTCCTACTTCTGATTGAATCAATTCCTCTTCAATTTCTTTTTCTACTTTGAGATTTTCAATTATAAATTGTTGCCTATCAGGTGTGTTTTTTCCCATGTAAAAATCTAACAATTTTTGAATTGGCGTTTCCGGGCCAATAATCACTGGTTCTAGCCGAATATTTTCTCCAATAAAGTGTTTAAATTCACTTGGCGAAATTTCTCCCAATCCCTTAAATCGTGTTATTTCTGGTTTTCCTTTTAATTCTATTATGGCATCTTTTCTTTCTTTATCGGAATAACAATAAATCGTTTTTGATTTATCTCTTACTCTAAAAAGTGGTGTTTCTAACACTTGAAGGTGTCCATTTTTTATCACATCTGGGAAAAACTGTAAAAAGAAAGTGATCAATAACAAGCGAACGTGCATTCCATCTACATCAGCATCAGTTGCAATAACAATATTGTTATATCTTAAGTCTCCTACACCTTCTTCAATATTTAATGCAGCTTGTAATAGATTAAATTCCTCATTCTCGTAAACAATTTTTTTTGTTAATCCATAACAGTTTAATGGCTTCCCTTTTAAACTGAATACCGCCTGCGTATTTACGTTCCGCGATTTTGTAATAGAACCAGAAGCTGAATCTCCCTCCGTAATAAAAAGCATTGTTTCCGCTTTTCTATCATCATCTTTTGCATCATTATAATGAACTCTACAATCTCTTAACTTCTTATTATGTAGTGCAGCATCTTTCGCTCTTTTCTTGGCAATTTTTTTAATCCCTGCCATGTCCTTACGTTCACGTTCAGATTGCATTATTTTACGCTGCAACGCTTCTGCTACCTCAGCATTTTTATGTAAAAAATTATCTAACTCTCTTTTTAAGAAGTCAGTTATAAAAGCACGCATTGTTGGACCATTTGGGGCAACTTCTGTAGAGCCTAATTTTGTTTTTGTTTGAGACTCAAAAATAGGTTCCATTACTCTTACACTTATTGCCGAAACTATAGATGAACGAATATCAGCAGCATCATAATCTTTACCATAAAACTCGCGTATCGTTTTTACAATTGCTGTTCTAAATTCTGTTTGATGTGTTCCTCCTTGTGGTGTATATTGCCCATTTACAAATGAATAATATTCTTCTCCATAAGCTTGTGTATGCGTTATAGCAACTTCTATATCATCTCCTTTTAAATGGATAATTGGATAAATAGGTTCATTAGATAAGTTTTGGCTTAACAAATCTTTTAACCCATCTTCAGAATGAATTTTTTCTCCGTTAAAATTTAAGGTTAAGCCTGTGTTTAAGAATGCATAATTCCATAACAGTTTTTCTACGTGCTGTGTTCTATATTTAAATTGCTTAAAAACTTCTTCATCTGGAACAAAAGTCATTTTCGTGCCTTTTCTCAATGATGATTTCTCTATTTTAGAATCTATTGTTAAATTTCCTCGTTCAAATTCTGCTTTCTTAATCTCTCCATCTCTAATGGCTTCTACTCTAAAATAGCTCGACAATGCGTTTACTGCTTTTGTTCCGACACCATTTAATCCAACTGATTTTTGAAAAGCTTTACTATCGTATTTCCCTCCTGTATTCATTTTAGAAACACAGTCTATCACTTTTCCTAATGGAATTCCACGACCATAATCTCTAACTTTTACAACTTTATCTCTAATACTAATATCAATATTTTTCCCATGGCCCATTGCATACTCATCAATGGAGTTATCAATCACTTCTTTTAGTAAGATATAAATCCCATCATCATACGCAGCACCATCTCCGAGCTTACCAATGTACATACCTGGTCGCATACGAATATGTTCCTTCCAGTCTAAGGAACGGATATTATCTTCATTATAAATTGGTTCTTCAGCCATATATTAACCTTCTGAATTTTGAGAAATAAAAATAACTATAAATCAAGCCCCTAAACAGGCTCTCAAGAAACGTTTTCAATAGGTTATCAACAGCCTTTTAAATTAATTTGAAAATACTTATGACAATTTAAATAGACTCTAAACTCGTTTAATTTATCTCTAATTTAGAAATACGTTGCTCTAAATCTTTTAACTCAATACCTACACTACGCATTAAACTTAAAATATTGGTTGGATTTAACTCATCTTCATCATACTGACCAATACATAGGTTCAGTTTAAATTGCCATATTTCCATTATTTCAGAAGTATGTATTTGATAAGGTTGGTACGCTTTATTATCTGACGAGAGTGTTAAATAATTACTTTCTAAATTATTGGTAAAAACACGCTTATACACTAATCCATCATCTTTGGTTAATATAATGTAGCAAAAATTATTTTTTACTGCATTTGGATTTTCCATAAATTCTGCAACTACCACATCTCCATCTTTTACCCAAGGATGCATAGAGTCCCCCTTAATAGGAAATGCTCGATGCTTACCTGTTGGTAAAAAATCTAAACTCATAATTGGTAGATCGGCAATAAATTCGGTATCAGAATAACCCTGTAAGTAACCTGCCGAAGCTTGTTTAGTAACCACTTCAATTACATTTTCATTGTGCTCATCTACTCGCATCGGAAACAACACTCGTTGATTCCCAATATCAATAAAAGTATCATCTTCTGCTAAGGTTAAATCATTCTTTACCAGTGCATCAATCGGAATTTTAAAAAAATCTGATAATTGAATCAATGTATCGATTGGAGGTTCTGAACGACCTTCTTCATAAGATCCTACTCGTGATTTAGAAATGTTTACCTCTATTGAAAACTGTTCTTGTGTCAACTCTTTAAGACCTCTTAAATGCTTGATGTTTTTTGCTATTTTTCCCATAACTACAAATATAGGTTAAATATTCTACATTTTGTAGTTTTATATTTGGAAAAGTTAAAAAAAGGGCTGAATAGTTAAGCTCAGCTCTTTCTTTTCAGCTCTTATTCTATTTAAATAAAATCTAGTTTAAGTTATTATTGTGATAAATTAAATACGTTAATACTCAAAGAATTACTCCCCACATCTTCTTGCTTATTTAGATTTAAATTTAAGCCGCATTTACCGCCATTAGGTGAAACAAAATTCCATCCTCCATATTCTGATACTTCATATTTATAATTAAATTCTTCTTTTAACGCATTTTCTATTTCAGCTATTAATAAATGATTTCCTTTTTTTCCGTTTATCGTATAAGACAATTCCCAAACATTGTTATTATTATCTAAACCTACACTTATAAAAACATTATTGAACATATCCCAAGATCTAGATAAGGAACCTATAGTCATAGCAGAACCAACTCTTTCCTCAGGACTGTCTATTTCCCATTCTTTATGAGCATTCTTTTTTACATCTCCCCAATTATCTCCAATATCAATTCCTGCTACTACCCCCTTTTCATAACCAAGTGTCATTGATTTAATTAATTTCGCATCCATTTTAGGTGCTCCACAAGAAACCAACCCTAAAACTATTACTACTATTCCTGTTATTTTTTTCATCGTTTCTATTTTATTGGTTAGTTATTCTTTGAATTATAATAGTCTATACACACTGGACATAATGGCCTATTATTATATTCATTCGTAAAAGTTATTCCTTTCTCAAAAATACCATTACCCAAATATTTTTGCTTTACCTGGCGCTCCTTCCACCAAACAGAACCATCACCTTTTCGGTAAACAACTCTAGCTATAATTGCTCGATCTTTTATGGTACCATTATTGTTTTTTCTCACATACCAATCATTATCTAACATATAAATAATTTCTACTTTTAACTTGCTCGTTGCCTTTTCAAAATCATATTTTATCTTGTTAATTAACGATTCATTTTGACGAACATTTTTTGGCTTCTTAACTAAAGAACACAGGTTCTTAGTGTATTTATTAATCCCTTCCGCAGTAACACTAAGCGTTAATTTTCCTGAAGATATTTTAACAACTCTATCTTCCTCTTTTCTTGTTAACTTCTCGTGCATCTTAAAATGAACTGCATAAATATCAATCTCTAACTCATAAGTCCCTGGAACTAATTTATTACCTAAACCGTGTATACCTCTTTTAAAAATAGGAACAAGAAATCCGCGTCCACCATTCTTCTCTTTATCGCTACTCACAATATAACCCGAACAACCAACCCAATCTGTAACTTGTGCTTTCGGTAACTTATCTTTTTCATAAGTTGCTATTTCTTTTCCATTTATTTTAATTACAGTTAAAAACGTATATTTTTCTGGCTCTTGATAATCAACTTCTTTCCCTTCTTTTTTTAAAAAGTATTCCATTGCCCCTTCCTCCAACGTTTTAGTTTGATAAACTCGATAATACAAAGGATCTCCTAAATTATATTTACTAATAAATTTCGATTCATCCTCTTTCATATAAGCAATATGAGAGTTCGAAAACATAATCTCTCCATAATGCTTTTTTTGAACTTTAGAAAAAGGTCGAACCTCTCTTTCTTCAAATTTTTGTTTTGGAATTTTTCCTCCTCCTCCCATATCAAACTGTGCAAAAACAGCATTTTGTGACAGAAGGAAGACAACTCCAAGTTTTAATACTTTTTTCATCTTTATATTTTTAATAATTATTTTATTTTGAAATACTAAAAGAACCTTTTAAAGCTCCTCCATCATAATTATCTACAGATAGGTTTCCACTTATCAGATCAGAACTAATAGAAGTAATGGTAATGCTACCAACAGATTTTACATCCATTGATTTACCACAGCAATAATTCTTATCTTTTCCTGATTTTATGGTATATGAAGCCAAGGCATTTTTAGTATTCAAATCCTCTACATCAACGCTATATTCTCTTTCTTCTAACTCCGTAGATGAAATAAAAATTTCTATTTCACCATTATCCCCCTCAAAAGTTAAACAGGCATAACCATACCTATCAGTTAATTCTCCTGTTGCATTGATTAGTTGTTGCGCTTCTTTTTCTGGCATATTAAATGTCATTTCAACTTTATCATCACTTATCCCTTCCAAAGAAGTGCTTGAATCACTAGAGTCTGAACCACAAGCAAATAATGTTGCTGCAAATAATGTTACGTATAAGATGTTCTTTTTCATAATTTAAAATTATTAGTTATTTTGATTTAAAATTGAAGCCACTCTAAAATGACTTCAATTATTTTATTCTTTACTCTTTTATTAATTTGAATTGTTGTGTTTCTCCGTTAGAACTTAATTGAACAGTATAAAAACCAGGAGCATTATTCAGCTTAAATTGATAAACAGAAGTATTAATGTGTTCTGCTTTGTAAACTAATTGACCTGTAAGAGAGAACACTTTAAGGGATGCTTCTTTTAAATTACCTAAATTAATAGTAACACTTCCTTGAGTTGGGTTTGGGTAAATTGAAACTTGATTTACTATCGCGTTTTCATTAACGCCTACTGTTGATATATTTACACAAGCCGAAGTATCTGAACAATTGTTCATTGTAATAATTACAGCATAACCTCCATTAGCTGTAGCTATGTAACTTGCGTTAGTTTCTCCAGCAATAAAGTTGTTTGAATTATTACAATCTATCCACTGGTAAGTTGCCCCTGTTTGGTTAGAAGTAATGGTAAAACCTAAAGCTGAAGTTGTGTTATCTGGAAGTGCATTAGCCGT